>JBCCRT010000039.1:0-21160 GCA_039201235.1 Planctomycetota bacterium | reverse complement strand
GGTCAAGCCCGACTACGGCGCGGCCGCGCTCACCACCGCCGACCCGGCGCTGGACGTCCACGTCTTCGACCAGCACAGCTTCGACACCAAGTCGTTCGCCGACATGGCCGACGGCGACGCGATCGACGGCGTGAACGACGCCGGCTCGGCCCGTACCGGCCTGACCGAGGCGTTCGACGCCGACGGCGCCCCCCTCGAGCAGGTGCCCTTCGAGGCCGAGTTCCCCTACGACTACTACGACCGCGCGGTCTACACCAACAAGGTCTTCACCGACGCCCGCATCAAGGTCGGCGCCAACGCCGTCTTCGAGAACTGCCTGTTCCAGGGCGTGACCTACATCGAGATCGAGCCGGCCAACGACGACGAGAACTTCAACTACGTCGGCATGGTCGAGTCCGACGGCACGCCCAAGCACCCCGACTATTCCGCCGACGTCAACGGGACCACCGTCGGCGACACCAAGCCCTTCGGCAACAACGTGCGCTTCCACGGCTGCCGCTTCGAGGGCCCCGTCGTCAGCGGCGCGCCCGACGGCAGCCAGCCCGCCCAGTTCACCCACGTCCGCAACAAGGCCACCTTCACCGGCGACACCGACTTCGACTTCGAGGCCGAGCCCGACAAGGACCTGCAGACCCTCTACAAACGCAGCTCCCTCCTGCTGCCCCACATGTCCGTCGAGATGGGCTCGTTCGTCGACGGCAACGCCAGCGACCAGAAACTCGAACTCACCGGCGCCGTCGTCGCCGGCCTGATCGACATGCGGGGCAAGATCACCATCAACGGCACCCTGATCACCACCTACGAGCCGATCAGCGGCGAGGCCCCGGTCAAGGGCGACACCGCCCCGCAGTTCAACACCACCCTCGGCTACTTCTCCCAGGGGCAGGGCGACCTCGAGGCCAAAGTGCCCGATACCGGCCTCGGCAAGATCCGCATCACCTACGACCCCACCATCGCGCTGCCCGACGGCATCGACGGCCCGATCGAGCTCGCCCCCCTGACCCGGACCTACCACGAGGGCGGCAAGTAAGCATTTTCGATTTTTGATTGAGGATTTTTGATTGGGAAGAAGACGGTTCGATCCGAGGAAACGCCGGCCATGCAACGCAATCAAAAATCAAAAATACTCGATCCAAAATCGCGTTCCCGCGGCCTCTCGCTGGTCGAGATGCTCCTCGCCCTGGCGATCAGCGCCATGCTCCTGACCGCGACGATGGTCGCCATCGACGCGTCGTTCACCGCCTACGCCATCGCCGCCGAGTCCGCCTCGACCCAGACCTCGACCCGCCTGGTCGTCAACCGCCTGCTCACCCTCGTCCGCACCAACGAGGCGCACGGCCCGCTCGACCCCGCCGACGCCCCGACCGGCGAGACCGTCACCGAGAGCGGCGACGTGCTGACCAGCACGTACCTCCGCCTCATCGACGGCGACCGCAACACGATCACCCTCCGCTACGACGCGACCAACCAGCGCATCTTGCTCAAGAAGGAGCCGCTCAGCGGCGCGACCGCCACCGAGCAGCCGATCCTCGGCGGGGTCACCGCCTGCCAGTTCTTCCTCCGCCGACGCACCGACAACGACGGCGTCGACGTCCTGGAGCGCGGCAGCATCGACTTCACCGTCCGGGCCGACGACGACGCCAGCCTCGGCATCGAGCTGGGCGACGTCCCCCCGGTCCGCGTCGTCGCCTCGACCAAGCCCCGCCGCGTCAACTAACTCCCCCCGGAAGCTTCCCCGGATTCCCCGGGGATACTCCGGACTTTTCGGTCTCCTTTCCGGGCCTTGCCCGCACAACCGTCAGAGACGTCACCCCGTCCGCGATTTTTTGCGGACCGCCTTTGGGATGTACCCGACTGAATGCATTGCTTCTTGCGGTCGAGGCCGGGAAACGCCCGGTCCGGCCGTTCGGCGCGGGGGCGGCGGTGTAACGCCCTCGAAGCACACTCACGGAAAGGCAGCCCTGATGAAACCCTTCTCTTGTTCTCGATTGCTTACGGCGGCTCTCGCGGGCGGCTTCGTCGCGGCCGCCGCCGGCCCCGCCGCCGCGTCGGACGACGCACAGGTCATCCCGGCCAGCGACACCACGCCGGACACCATCGTGCTCGACGGCACGATCCGCGACTTCCAGACCAGCCACCCCGACTTCGAGACCTACCCCGGCACCTACAACAAGGTCGAGTCCACCCTCGGGCCCGACGGCGTCCCCGTGCTGGACATGAGCTCCTACAACGCCAAGCTCGGCACCGGCCAGCAGTCGGTCTATTCGCCTGAGTCCTTCGCGCAGTGGTACCAGACGATCGACGGGGTCAACCTCGAGATCGCTTACCCGATCACCCTCGCCCGGGACCCGGCCCGGCCCGGCGTGTACTGGTTCGCGCGGGAGAAGCAGATGCCCGCGCCCTACAACTACTTCTTCCCGATCGACGACCAGGGCTTCGGGCTCACGCCCAGCACCAGCGAGTGGCCGCTGACGTGGGCCGCCGGCAACCTGCACAACTTCCACTTCACCTACGAGCTCTCCACGCTGTTCACCTACAGCCACCCCGACTTCCGCGACCTCGACGGCGACGGGGCCAAGGGCGAGGCCTTCGTCGACGCGACCAACACCGGCGACGCGTTGTTCTTCAGCTTCACCGGTGACGATGACGTCTGGGTCTTCATCAACGACCAGCTCGTGGTTGACCTCGGCGGGGTGCACGCCCAGCAGTCGGCGTCGGTCAACATCGACGACATGGCGGACGCGATCGGGCTCGAGCCGGGGCGGACGTACGAGCTGAAGCTGTTCTTCGCCGAGCGGCACACCAGCGAGTCGAACTTCCGGATCGAGACGTCGCTGCAGCTGTCGACCGAGACCGAGCCGCTTTACGACTGATCGCTCCGCGACATCCCGCGACGCCCGCCGCGATGTGCGGCGGGCCGGACGAAGGCGGCCGGGTTGGCCGTCTTTTTCTTTGCGCAAGACGGGGCGGAGAGGTCGCCGTTACATTGTGCGACGCATGGAGGCGATCCCCAGGACACGGGCCGCGATCGAGCGGGGCATCGACGACGGATTGCACCCCGGGGCGCAGGTCTGCGTCTGGCGCGCGGGGTCTTGTGTCGCGGACGAGGCGTACGGCGAAGCACGCGACGGCGTGGCGATGACGCCGCAGGCCCCGACGCTGTGGCTGTCCAGCGGCAAGCCGGTGCTGGCGGTCGCGGTCGCCCGGCAGGTCGAGGCGGGGGCGATCGACCTCGACGACCCGATCGCGGAGTACGTGCCGGAGTTCGCCGAGCGGGGCAAGCAGGACGTCGCCGTCCGCCACGTGCTGACGCACACCGGCGGGTTCCGGTCGGTCGTGTTCCGCTACCCGCAGCAGACCTGGGACGAGGCGGTCGCCGCGGTCTGCGCCGGCCGGCTGGAGACGGGCTGGACCGTCGGCGAGACGGCGGGCTACCACCCGCACTCGGGCTGGAACATTCTGGGGCGGGTGCTGGAGGTGGTCAGCGGGGAGCCGCTCGCCGCGCACCTGCGGGGGGCGGTGCTCGAGCCGTGGGGCCTGACGCGGACGTGGATCGGCATGCCCGAGCCGGTGTACGACGCGATCGGCGCCGAGCTGTCGGTCATGCTCGACACCTCCTCACCCCACGGCCCGCCGAAGCCGGCGGGGATGCACGAGCGACCCTGGGTTACCGGCCAACGCCCCGGCGGCAACGCCTACGGCCCGGCGAGTGAATTGGCCCGGTTCTACGCCGGGCTGCTGAGTGGCGGCGAGCTCGACGGCGTCCGCCTGCTGTCGCCCGAGACCGTGCGGCACTTCACCGCCCGTCACCGGCGCGACACGACGGACCGCACCTTCCGCGCGGTGATGGACTGGGGCCTGGGGTTCATGGTCAACAACGCCCGCCACGACGCGGCCAACGCCGAGGCGCACGGCTCGGCTTCCGGGAGCGGTGCGACGCCCTACGGCTACGGGCCTTACGCCGGCGACGACGCCTTCGGCCACGGCGGTTACCAGAGCTCCGTCGGCTTCGCTGACCCGACGCACGGGTTGGCGGTCGCCGTCGTGTTCAACGGCACACCCGGCGAACCGCGGCACCAGCGGCGGATGCACGAAACGCTCGCGGCGTTGTACGAAGATTTAGGGATAGCACAGACTTAATGATGTTGGGCGACGGTCCAAGGTTTGGGAGGGCGAGGCTCCCGCCGAGCCGCCGGGTTCTCTGCGACACACGGCTCGGCGGGAGCCTCGCCCTCCCGAAACCGTGGGCATGAACGGGTTCTGCTCTAGCTGCCGCTGTCGCCGCGGCCCTGCTGCAGCCGCGTCAGCCGCAGCAGGCACGCGGCCGCGGTGGTCATGAGCTGCTGCTCGTCGAGGTCCAGCAGGGCGTCTTCCACCTCGGGCCGGGTCGGCTGGTGGGTCCAGCGGGCGTAGCCGGGCAGGGTTGCCAGGGCGCGGGCGACGAGGGCGTCCGGGGGTGCGTCCGGGGGTGCGTCCGGGGGGGCGTCGGGTGAGATCTCTTCAAGCCGGGCCGAGGGAACGGGGGTGACCATGACCCGATTGAAATCGGGCGGTCCGAGTTCCGGCTTTAGGTGTATCGAGCGGTCGGCCCGCCGACCGCGGGTTGAACAGCACGCCGGCGACCAAGCAGGTCAGCCCCACGAGCAGCAGGGCGGGCCGGCCCGTGCCGTCGAGCAGGCGGATCACCCGGCGGTCCGGCGGGGCGTAGGCGGGCAGGTCCCGGCCCACGACGGGCTGAGGCACCGCGAGCCAGGCCCCGACGTCGCCGCTCTCGCGGTCCGGGGTCGTGATGCGCAGCGGCTCCTTGCCCGCCAGCGTCATCCGCAGGTGCGTCAACGCCAGGCGTTCGAGCACGACCGGGTCGTCGTCCGCGACCGCCGCGGCGAACCGTTGGTAGCGTTTGGCCTGCTCGGCGTGGGCGGCCGCCTGGGCCTGCATCACCCGCAGCCGCCACGCCGCCTCGTGCTGGGCCAGCCACGGCGGGGTCAGCACCACCGCCGCGAGCAGCGTCAGCCCCGCGGCCACGAACATCCAGCCGGGTAGCGCGTCGCCGAGCCGGTCGAGGACAGAAACGCGAGGTGTGATCGGCGCACGTGACATCGTGGTGATTTAGATCGTGTGGTTGAAGGGTGGGCCGTGAAACTTTGCGGGGCCCCGGCGTTATGATTTCGCGTGACGATGACGTTGAGTATCCCCCTGCCCCTGGCCGAAGCCGGCAGCTGCGCCGCTAGCGGGTCCGTCATGACCGACGAGGCCCACGAACCGACTCGTTCCGGGGGGGGCGGGGGGCCGAGTGTTTATCTCGAGACGTTTGGCTGCCAGATGAACGTGCTCGACAGCCAGTTGGTGCGGGGCCAGCTTCGGGCGTTGGGCTACCGGTTCACCGACGACTGGAAGTCGGCGGACGTGGTGCTTTACAACACCTGCTCGGTCCGCGAGGTCGCAGAGAACAAGGTGTGGTCGCGTGTCGGGCGGGTCGGCAAGCACAAGCGGGAGCACCCCGGCGTGGTGCTCGGGGTGATCGGGTGCATGGCCGAACGCGACGGGCAGGACCTCGCCGCCCGGCACCCGCAGGTGGACGTCTTGTGTGGTCCGGGCGAGCTCGACAAGGTCCCGATGCTGATCGACAACGTACTCAAGACCCGCGTCGAGGAGCGGGGCGGCAAGGGCGCGGCCCAGGTCGCGCTGCAGGGCAACACCCACCGCCGCTCGGGCACGCTCGCCGCGGCGGAGGACAAGCTCGAACTGGTCGACCTGTCGCGGTCGCTCGAGCCCGACGAGACGCTGGCCGGGGGCCGGTCGGCGTACGTCAGAATCACCCGCGGCTGCAACAAGCTGTGCACCTACTGCGTCGTACCGCACACCCGCGGGGCCGAGGTGCATCGGCCGCCCGAACACATCGTCGACGAGTGCAAGCGGCTGGCCGACGCCGGCGCGGTCGAGGTCACGCTGCTGGGCCAGACGGTCAACCACTACCACTACGACCACGCCGCGGCGATGAGCGTGGGGGGCGTGCTGCAGCCGCAGGTCGGGACGGTGATCTCGCCCAACCGCGGCAACGGCGGGCCCTCGCCGACGTTCAACGACACGACCACCAGCTTCGCCGACCTGCTGCACCGCATCCACGAGGAGGTGCCGGCCCTGCGGCGCATCCGCTTCGTGACCAGCCTGCCTCGGGACTTCGGCGACGACATCCTCGCGGTGATCCGCGACTGCCCCCGCCTCTGCCGGTACCTACACCTGCCCGTGCAGTCGGGCAGCGACCGCGTCCTCAAGCTGATGAACCGCGGCTACCGCGTGTCGCAATACCTCGACCTGGTCGACCGCGTCCGGAGTTTTATTCCGGGGGCGGAGCTGGCGACGGACATCATCTGCGGCTTCCCGACCGAGACCGACGACGACCACCAACACACGGCCGAGCTGCTGCGCCGCGGCCGGTTCAAGAACAGCTTCATCTTCAAGTACTCGCCCCGCCCGGGCACGGCCGCGATCGACCGCTTCGCCGACGACGTGCCCCCGGACGTAAAAAAGCAGCGGAACAACGAGTTGCTGGCGATCCAGTCGGAGGTGAGTGCAGGGGTCCACGCGGCGTACGTCGGGCGGACGGTGCCGGTGTTCGTCGAGCAGGTCAGCGCCCGGTCGCGCAAGGCGGTCGAGGGGGCGGCGCCCGGCGGGCCGTCGGTCACGCTGGGCTGGCAACCCGAGCGGACCGTGACCCAGCTCTCGGGCCGGACGGACGGGGACCTGATCGTGATGTTCGACGGCCCCCCGGAGTGGATCGGCAGCATCGTGGACGTGGAGATCGAGCGGGCGGCCCCGTTGGCGTTGTTCGGCCGGCGTGTGGCGGGCAGCGGGTAACGACCGGCCGACCGGGGCATGCGAAGGTCTAGAGCCTGTTGTGTACCCGGTCGGTGTTCGCGTTAACGAGGGTCCCGATACCGGCGTCGGCCTGCGTCGGCGGGTTCCAAGCCGCCTCCGTCGGCCTCCTTGGCCTCGAAAACCCCGTTGCCGCTCGGGACCACGACCGGGTACACAACAGCCTCTAGGCGATGTCCCAAGCGTGCCGGGCGAGTTCGAGGTAAAGCAGCGACTGCCGGTAGCGATCGCACTCTTCGACACGCCCGCCGTCGGGGACGGGGATCGTACGGGCGTAGCAGATCGAAGGCTCGAGCAATTCGGGCGCAAACACGAGGTAGTCCCCTTCGGCGGCCTGCTGGCGGAAGGACCGGAAGGCGCGGCTCCAGGCCTCGACGAAGTGCCGGACATTCGGCCGATCGAGCGCGGCCCCGAGCGTATCGCCGACGCAGACCTGCATCGCGCCGCCATCGCCGATGCGCCCGTGCAGGAAGCCGACGCGTTCGAGGACCGGGGCGACAAAGTCGAGGGTCTGATCGACGCCGGCGTAGGGCATTTCCAAGCCCGTATACCAGTGCGAGAGGTCGAGGTTGAACCGCAGCCCGGGCCGACGCTGAGCCAGTCGGGTCGCGCGCCAGGTGTCTTGGATCATGGTGGCGCGGTGGGTCTCGGGGTAGAGCGGCAGGTCGAGCGCGGCCGAGGTCTCGAGGATATCGTCGGACACGGCGTCGAGGGTCGCGTCGTCTTCCCGGCCCCAGCCGACGTGCAGGGTCGCGGCGACCGCGCCCTCGTCTTTCCACCGGCGTGCCTGTTCGCCGACCTCGCCCGGGGCGTTAACGCGTCCGCCGGCGGCGTACTTGAGCCCCTGGTCGTGGGCGGCCGCGGGGTCTCCGCCTTGCACGCCCTCGAAGCCGGCGGCCTTCAGGGCGGCGTACACCTCGGAGGTCTCGCCGCGGGGCGCGGCACTACTCGGCGGCAGAGCATTCAGCGTGTCGAGGTTCAGGAAGAAAGCCAAGCGGGGCGGGCCGTCGCCGCCGTCACGGGTATAGCGGGCGGCGTTCACGATGGATCACTTCCGTTCGGCGGGGCCGGGGGGGCGGGAGCCGACCCCCTTGGGGCGGGGGCGGGTTTGGACCCGGCCGAGCGTGAGCGGTGATCCGCGGCGTGCTGGCTTTCGGGCTTGACGACCCGGCCGGAGACCCAGAGGCCGCCGTACTCGTAGTGGGGGTTATCGACGCAGCGTTCGGCCCAGCACTGGTCGCAGATGAAGACCCACTGCTTGCGGTGGTCGAGGCGGACGCGGTGGATGGTGGTACAGGGCATGAAGCAGTGAACACACTGCTTGGTGCGGGGCTTGCGGCGTTTGTTTTTATTGGGCGGCGGCGGGCCGGGGCGTTGGTCGGTCGGGGCGGGTCCGCGGGCGGCGGGCTTGTCGTTGCGGCCGCGGTAGCCGCCGTGCTGCGTGTCACGGGGCTTGGCGTCGGTCGGGGCGGCTTCGGTTTTTTTGGCTTCGGTGGGCCCGCCGCCCGCGGCGGCCGGTTGGTTCGGGCTGCGTCGCCGCTTGCGTCGCCGCTTGCGGGGCTCGCCCTCCTGTCCGCCGGGGCCGTCAGGACTGTGTCTTTGGCTGGCGTCGTCGCTCATGAACCCTTGAGCATATCCGAACCCGCCGGCGTGGCGTAGAGTGGGCGGCGTGCTGGTCTTCGATGGTCATCTGGACATCGCCTACAACGCTTTGTCGCACGAGCGCGACCCGCGGTGGACGGTGGCCGAGACGCGGACGCGGGAGGCGGACCCGCCGTGTGACGACGGACGAGATTCGTGCACGACGAGCCTGCCGGAGATGCGTGCGGCGGGGGTGGCGGTCGCGGCGACGACGCTGCTGGGGCGGTGTAAGCCGTGGGTGAAACCGGGCCGGCCCGGGGCGGCGGGCGACGGCGACTGGCCGAGCCCGGAGATGGTCCACGGCCTGGCGCGGGGGCAGCTGGCGTACTACCGCCGGCTGGAGCGGGCGGGCGAGGTGCGGGTGATCGAGACGGCCGGGCAGTTGGACGCGCACTGGGCCGAGTGGCAGCGGGCCGATGCGGCGACGCGGGAGCGGTTGCCGGTCGGCTTGATCGTGGTGATGGAGTGCGCCGACCCGATCGTGGAGCCGGCCGAGTTGGCGGAGTGGCACGCATTGGGGCTGCGGGGCGTGTTTCTGACGCACTTCGGTCAGGGGCGATACGCGGCGGGCAACCCGATGTGGTGGAACCCGGACAACACGCACGACGTCGACGGGCCGGTGACGCCGCTCGGCGTGGAACTGCTGACCGAGATGGGCAAGATCGGCATGCCGCTGGACCTCACGCACACCAGCGACACGACGTTCTGGGACGCGCTCGAACGCTACGGCGGGCCGGTGTGTTCGAGCCACATGAACTGCCGGGCGATCACGGGGCAGCAGCGCGAGCTGAGCGACGACATGGTCCGGGCCGTGACGAAGCGTGGCGGCGTGGTCGGCGTGGTGCTGGCGGTCAACATGATCCGCCCCGACCTGACCGAGGGGCCGATTTGGCCCCCGACCCGGCACGAGGTGACGCTCGAACACCTTGCCGACCACGTCGATCACCTCTGCCAGCTCGCCGGCGATACGGACCACGTCGCGATCGGCAGCGACACCGACGGCGGCTTCGGGGCCGAGTGCTGCCCGCACGGCTACGACACGCACCGCGACCTGCACCGATTCGGCGACGTGCTGCGGGACCGGGGGTACGGGGACGACGCGGCCGCGGCGATCTTTCACGGCAACTGGTTGCGGTTTTACGGGGGCTGCTTGCCGGGCTAAGCCGCAAGCGGCTCACGCCAGGCGGGCGTTTTCGGCCTGCGGGAAGCTGACCTCGAGCCAGGTCGCGGCGCGGGCGACGGAGACGGTGGTGTCGAGGTTCGGCGGCATCAGCAGCGTGTCGCCCGGGTTGACGGGCAGGTCGTCGTGGCCGGGCGTGGCGAGCACGGCGTGGCCGTCGAGCACCATCCAGGCGGTCGGCTGGTCGGCCCCGGCCGCGTCGGTGAACCCGGCGTCGGCGGTGACGCGGTCGATACGGAAGAACTCGCAGGCGACCAGCCGCTCAACGCTCCCCCCGCCGTCGCGGCCCGGCAGGGCGGTGAACAGCTCGTACTCGCTGACGTCCGGCGGGGCAAAGCGGATGCACGCCATCGCCGGCTCGACGTGCAGCTCCCGGCCCGTCCGCCCCCAGTCGTAGACGCGGTAGGTCGTGTCGCTGGGCGTCTGCACCTCGGCGACCAGGATGCCCGCGCCCAGCGCGTGGCAGGTCCCCGACGGGACGTAGTGGCAGTCGCCCGCCTTCACCGGCACCTCGACCATCAGCGGCACGACCGCCTCGTCGGTGTTGGTCGCGATCGCTTCGCGCAGCTGCTCGGGGGTCACGCCCTCCTTGATTCCCTTGTAGATCACACTTCCGGGGGCGGCGTGGACGATGTACCACGACTCGCTCTTGAGGTAGGCGTCGTCGTGGGCCTCGGCGTAAGCCGGTGAGGGGTGGACCTGGACCGAGAGGTTGGCGTTCGCGTCGAGGTATTTCAGCAGGATGGGGAAGCCGCCGTCCTCGGAGAGGGACAGGTCGCCGAGCAAGGCGCGGCCGTGGTCGGCGATGACTTGGCTGAGCGTCTGCCCCGCCAGCGGCCCGTTGACCACGGCCGAGCGCTCGGCCCCGCCGCCGCCGCCCGAGGCCGAGGTCGTGGCCAGGTCCACCAGCTCCCACGACTCGCCGATCGGAGTGTCCTCGCCCGGCAGGTCGCGGCCGAAGCGCTCGGCGAGCGTGCGGCCGCCCCAGACCTTGTCCTTGTAGATCGGGCCGAACTTCAGCGGGTAGAGCGGCGTCGGGGGCATCAGGGGTCTCGTCGGGGGTCGGTCGATCCGGGCGGTCCGCTATCGTACCGGGCTCTATCCTCGGAGTCGCCGCCATGAAGTGCGTGATGCTGATGTTCGATTCGCTCAACCGGCACATGCTGCCGCCGTACAACCCGCAGACGTGGGTCCACACGCCGAACTTCCGCCGGCTGGCGGAGCGGGCGGCGGCGTTCGACTCCAGCTACGTCTGCTCGATGCCCTGCATGCCCGCGCGGCGGGACTTCCACACGGGCCGGCCGCACTTCCTACACACGCACTGGGGCCCGCTCGAACCGTTCGACGACTCGGTGCCGGCGATGCTCGGCGAGGCCGGCGTCTACACCCACCTCTGCACCGACCACTACCACTACTGGGAAGACGGCGGGGCGACGTACCACGGCCGCTACCAGTCGTACCAGTTCGCCCGCGGCCAGGAGTCCGACGCCTACATCGGCCGGGCCCGCGACCCGGAGACGCCCGACGCCCTCGGCCAGGTCCGCCGGCCCCACGAGGTCAACCGCCCCCACCTCACGCCCGACGCGAAGCATTCCCAGACCGTCACGTTCCGCGACGGGCTGGACTTCATCGACCGCAACGCCGACGACGACCGCTGGTTCCTGCAGGTCGAGTGCTTCGACCCCCACGAGCCGTTCTTCGTCGACCGGCGGTTCCGCGACCTGTACCCCGACGACCCGGTCGGGATGCCGCGTTACGAGTGGCCCGCCTACGGCAAGGTGCGGGACACCGACGAGCAGGCCGAGGCCGCCCGCCGCAACTACGCCGCCCTGATGAGCAAGTGCGACGCGTCGCTGGGCGACGTGCTCGACGCGTTCGACCGACACGACCTGTGGGACGACACCATGCTGATCCTGTGGACCGACCACGGTTTTATGCTCGGCGAGCACGGCTGGTGGGCGAAGAACACCCCGCCGCTCTACGACGAGATCGCGCACACGCCCTTCTTCGTCTGGGACCCGCGGCACCCGGACGCCGCCGGGCAGCGGCGGCGGTCGCTCGTGCAGCCGGCGATCGACCTCGGCCCGACCCTGCTGAATTTCTTCGGCCTCGCGCCGACCGAGGACATGCTCGGCCGCGACCTCACCGGCGTCGTCGCCGACGACACGCCGGTCCGCGACGCCGCGATCTTCGGCTACTTCAACGCGGCGGTGAACTACGTCGATGACGATTACGTCTACCTGCGTGTGCCCCGCGCCGAGGGCCCCGGCCTGATCCACGAGTACACGCTCATGCCCACCGCGATGCGCGGCTTCAAGAACACCGGCGGCGCGGAACTCGTCGGGCCGCTGAGCTTCACAAAAAATCGTGAAGTGCTCGCCCTGCCGCGGCACGCCGGGCCGCTGGACTACGACGACCTGATCTTCGACCGCGCCGCGGACCCCGAGCAGAACCACCCGATCGACGACCCCGCGCTGGTCGAGCGGCTCGCCGGCCGGATGGCGGAACTGATGCACGCCGGCGACGCCCCGGCCGGGCAGTACGAACGCATGGGCCTCGCCGCGCCCGCCGACGCGTGACGAGACGAACAAGCGGCCCCGGCCGCGGCGTATAATTCCCGGCCATGCTCGCCCGGCGAAAAACCCGGCCCGTCCGCGTCGGCGACGACCGCGTCGGCTACGTCACCATCGGCGGCGACGCGCCCGTGTCCGTCCAGTCGATGACCTCGGGCTACACCTATGAGGTCGACGCCTGCGTCGCCGAGATCAACCGCCTCGCCGCCGCCGGGGCCGACCTCGTCCGCGTCGCCGTGCCGGGCAAGAAAGACACCGAAGCGCTCAAAGAGATTATTCCCCAGGTGCGGGTCCCGCTGGTCGCGGACGTGCACTTCCACTTCGGCCGCGCCCTCGAGGCCCTCGAGGCCGGCATCCACAAGATCCGCCTCAACCCCGGCAACATCAACGACCGGAAGCAGGTCGAGGCCGTCATCGCCGCCTGCAAGGACCGCGGTGTGCCGATCCGCGTCGGCGTCAACGAGGGCTCGATCGTCGAACGCAAGGACAAGCAGAAACGCCTCAAAGAGCTCGGCGGCGTCTTCAGCGACCACAAGCACGGCCACTTCCTGGCCATCATGCTCACCAAGCTCGAGGAATACCTCGACATCTTCTACGACAACGACTTCTACGACATCGTCATCTCCGCGAAGTCGCCCGACCCGACGCTGGTCATCGACGCCTACACCGAGATCAGCAAACGCTTCGACCACCCGCTGCACCTGGGCGTCACCCACGCCGGGCCCAAGGAGACCGGCACCATCCGCAGCGTCGTGCCGCTCGGCCACCTCCTGGCTTCCGGGATCGGCGACACCGTGCGGATCAGCTACGCCAACGACCCGGTCTTCGAGGTCGAGGATGCCTTGGAGATGCTCTATTGCCTCGGGCTGCGTCCCCGCAAGGGGGTCGACCTGATCGCGTGCCCCACGTGCGGGCGGATCGAGGTCGACCTGTTCACGCTGGTGCAGGACGTGCGGAAGATGCTGGCCGACGAGATTGCGCTGCCGATCAAGGTCGCGGTGATGGGTTGCATCGTCAACGGCCCGGGCGAGGCCGAGGGCGCGGACGTCGCGGTCTTCGCCGGCAAGCAGCGCGGCATCATCTACGTTCAGGGCGAAAAGGTCGCCACCGTCCCCGAGGTCGAGATCCTCCCCGCGTTGCTGACCGAGTGCCAGAAGTTCGAGGCCCGGGTCAACGCCGGCGAAGCCAAGCTCGGCGAGAAGGTCGTCGACATCGTCCCCCCCGACCCGATCGGCGAGCTGGGCAGCGGGGCCGAGAAGATCGCCGCCGGCAACGTCACCACCCTGACCGTCGGCGGGCGGTGAGGCGTTTCGGGTTGATGGCTTTACCCCCTCTCCCGGCGGGAGAGGGAGCGAAGGCCGCCTCTCTTCAACAGAGAGTGGCAGAGCCGTCACGCCGCCTGCGCCCACGCCGGGTCGGGCAGGTCGACGCCCGACGGCTTGCCATAGACCCGCTCGAGCCCGACCACCACGATCTTCTGATCGCCCGGCTGCACCCGCACCACCTCGTAGGTCACCGGCTCGGCGGACGGGCGCAGACGCACCGCCAGCGTCTCGCCGACTTGTGGCAGCCCGCGGCGTTCCATCATCACCCCCATGCCGTTGTGGGACACGTCGAGCACCCAGCCTTTGCGCTGGCCGCCGATCGACATCGAAGGGGCCCACGACACCCGCTGCCCGGTCAGCGTGCGGTAACGCGATTCGCGGCGGCGGTTCGACGAACGGGGGGCGGACGCGACCATGGCGAGACTCCTTCAATCATTGAGGGAAAAAGAGGTGACCCCTGACCTCGCCACGCCCTAAACCATGAGCCAACCCGACCGACGCGGCGACGCGGTTGTTTCGGCCACCGGCCCGGGGGTCTTCGCTCCGCGGAAAAGAAATCTCCGCGATCGCCACGTCCGAAAACACGGCCGCCTCCCCGATCCGGGACCGGCGTTACAGCCGTCATCTTTTCGTGGGGGACCGCCCCAAAAACCCGCCCCGCATTTCCCTTGCGTCCCGCCGGTCAGCCGCTACCTTGCAGCCCGATGACCGCCCCGATCCCCACGCCGACCCCGCCGCCCAAACGGATGTACGGCCGGACCCGGGAGCTCTACCGCTACGGCCTCTTCGCCCTGCTGCTGGCGATCCTCGCCGCGTTCCTGCTCTGGCCGATCTTCCTTACCGTCCAGGGCGGCTTCCGCGACGAGGCCACCGGGGCGTTCACGCTCAAATATTTTGTCGGCGACGGCTTCGGCGTGCTCCGCGACCCGATCTACCGCCGGGGCCTGCTCAACGCGCTCGGCATCGCCGTCGCCACGACGTTGCTCTGCCTCGTCGTCACGCTGCCGATGGCGGTCATCGCGGCCCGCTACGAGTTCCCCGGCAAGGCGGTGGTCAGCTCGCTGATCCTCGTGCCGCTGATCCTGCCGCCGTTCGTCGGGGTGATCGGGATGCAGTTCCTGCTCGGGCGTTTCGGCGCGATCAACTCGCTGCTCGGCAAGGTCGGGATCATCGAACCCGGCGCGCCGGGCATTGATTTCCTGGGCGGCGGCTTTTTGCCGGATTGGTTTCCGGGGGGCGGGCGGTTCTGGGCCGTCGTGATCATGCTGGTCTTGCACCTGTACCCGATCCTGTACCTCAACATCGTCGCGGCGTTGTCGAACCTCGACCCGTCGCTGGACGAGGCGGCGCTGAACCTCGGGGCGGGTCGGGCGCGTCGGTTCTGGCGCTGCACCCTGCCGCTCATCCTTCCGGGGGTTTTCGCGGGGGCGACGATCGTGTTCATCTGGAGCTTCACCGAGCTCGGCACCCCGCTGATGTTCGAGTACAAGACCGTCACCGCGGTGCAGGTCTTCTACGGGCTGACGGACATCGAGGCCAACCCCCGGCCGTTCGCGGTGGTGGTGGTCATGCTCGTCGTCGCGGTGGCGCTCTACCTGATGGGCAAGTTCGCCTTCGGCGGGCGGGCCTACGCCATGCAGTCCAAGGCGACCGCGGCCGTGGCCCCGAAATACCTCCGCGGCTGGAAGGCCGCCGGGGCGGTCGCGTTGTTCGGCGGGATCACGTTCCTCGCGGTCCTGCCGCACCTGGGCGTGGTGCTCTCGTCGGTCACGGTCGACGGCACGTGGTACCGCTCGGTGCTGCCGCAGCAGTTCACCCTCGGCCACTACGCCGGGGCGTTGTCGCACGAGCTGGCGATGCGGTCGATCCTCAACAGCCTGATGTACGCGCTGATCGCGATGGTGCTCTGCGTGATCCTCGGCCTGGCGATCGCGTACCTCACGGCCCGGATCAAGATCCGGGGCGGGTTCATCCTCGACGCCCTGGGCATGCTGCCGCTGGCGGTGCCGGGGCTGGTGATGGCGTTCGGCTACGTCGCGATGAGCCTGTGGCTGCAGCGGACCGCCAACGGCACGTTCCTCGAGGGCTTCGCCGAGGCGATCGCGGTGCGGGGCGAAGCGCCGAACCCGCTGGTGTTTCTGGTGATCGCCTACACCATCCGCCGGCTGCCGTACATCCTCCGCTCCGCCGCGGCGGGCCTGGAACAGACCTCCGGCGACCTCGAGGAGGCGGCGCTGAACCTCGGGGCACGACCGCTGACCGCGATCCGCCGCGTCGTGGTGCCGCTGATCATGGCCAACCTCATCGCCGGCGGCATCCTCGTCTTCAGCTTCGCGATGCTGGAGGTCAGCGACTCGCTGATCTTGGCCGAGAAGGAGCCGCACTACCCGGTGACCAAGGCGATCTGGACGCTGTTTAACCGGCTCGGCGACGGGCCGTACATCGCCAGCGCGATGGGGGTCTGGGGCATGGTGTTGCTGACGGTGACGCTGGTGGGGGCGAGCGTCCTGATGGGCAAGAAGCTCGGGGCGATCTTCCGGGTCTGACGGGATCGGTTGACCATGCGGAGGCGACGTTTCATGCAGACCTGCGCCGCGGCCGGGCTCTCGGCGGGGGCGCGGGCGGCCCGGGGCGTAACGCCCGGCCGGGTGCCCGCCTCGCCGGCCGAGCGTTACGCCCGGCTCGACACTGCGGCGGCCCGGCCCGTGATCGACCTCACCGGCCTCGACGAACCCCTGATCATCGACCGCATCGAGCTGCAGCGCCGCGGCCGGGAGATCGTCTGCCGCGTCACCACCGAGGACGGCCGAGTCGGGCTGTCGGTGGGCAACGGCTCGCAGCTCCGCTCCGTCGCCTCGGCCATGACGCACCGCATCGTCCCGTTCTTCGACGGCCAGCGCCGCGACGCCCGGCAATGGGAACGCTGGGTCGACGAACTGTACATCGCCCGCAGCAATTATAAGTTTCAGGGCCTCGCGCTGTGGATCCCGCTGGCGACGCTGGAGTTCGCCGTGCTCGATCTGTTGGGCCGGGCCCGCGGCGTGCCGATCGCCCGGTTGCTGGGCCCCGTCGTGAACCCCACCGTCGCGGTCTACAAAGCCAACAACCACCGCGGCAAGACGCCGGAAGAAAGCCTCGACTTGATCCGGGCGAACTTCGAGCGTTTCCCGACCGAGGCGATCAAGTTCAAGGTCGGCGGCCGGATGTCGATCACCGAAGACCCGCCCGACCGCAGCGAACGTCTGATCCCCATGGTGCGCGACACGTTCGGCGACGACGTGACCCTCTACGCCGACAGCAACGGCTCGTACGCCGTGGCCGAGGCGGTGCGCATCGGCCGGATGCTCGAGGCCCACGGCTACGGCTTCTTCGAGGAGCCCGTGCCGTTCGACCATTACCCCGAACTCGTCGAGGTCGCCGACGCGTTGGCCGTACCGATCGCCGGGGGCGAGCAGGAGCCGAGTTCGCGCAACTTCCGCTGGATGTTGGGTGCCGGCGGGCTCGACGTCGTACAGCCGGACCTGTTTTACTTCGGCGGTTTCGTGCGGAGCCTGCGGGTCGCGCGGATGGCCGAGGCGTTGGGCCGGCCGTGCGTGCCGCACATCTCCGGCTGGGGGCTGGGGTACCTGTACATGCTGCACTTCGTTGCGGCGCTGCCGAACGCCGGGCCGTACCACGAGTTCAAGGGGTTTAACGACGGCATCCCGTTCGTGGGCGACACCCCCGCGGTCCGGCTCGAGGGCGGCCGGCTGACCGTGCCGACGGCCCCGGGCCTGGGCGTCGAGATCGAGCCGGACTACCTCGCCGAGTTCGCGCCGTTGGGTGCTTAGCCGCGGCGGTTCTACGCTTGGGGGAAGCGTCAGGCACCGCCCGCACCGGCCGTGACGACCTCGGGGTAGCGTCGCCGCAGGTCGTCGGCGGCTCCGCTGCGGCCGGTGGCTTCGAGGCGGTCAAGGTAGGCGCGGAACTTCTCCGGCGAGCCGGGCTGCTGGCCTTCTTGGGTGACGCCGGCGTGGAACGGCCCGCCCTCGCGGACGACGGTCCACAGCGGGTCGACGACGTCCGAGGCGTGCTCGGCCATGCGGTGCATCTGGGCCGTGTGCCACTCGCTCAAACGGAAGCTCGCCTCGCGGACGACGTCGGGGTGCTGCGCGGCGACGTTGTCGAGTTCGAGCGGGTCGGCGGCGAGATCGTAGAGCATGTGGTCGGGGAACGGGTGGTAGCCGTCGTGATAGGTGCGGATGTACATCCAGCGGTGGCCGTCCTCTTCGAATCGGACGCCGCGTTGACACACGTGGCAGCACTGGCTGACGATGAGTTCGCTGCGTCCCTGGTCGTCGCCGTCGGTGATGGTGGAGGCGAAGGATGTGCCGTCCCAAATCCCGGGGGTGTCGTCGGATCGCCCGAGCAGTTCGAGGAGGGTGGGGGCCCAGTCGAGGTGGTAGTGCAGGCCGTCGTCGGCCGAGCCGGCGGTTTTGGTTTGGCCGGGCCAGCGGACGATGAAGGGGATGTGGCAGGTGCCGTGGTCGGCGGTGCCATGCTCGCCGTAGATGCCCAGGGCCATCTGGTTCTCGCCGTGGTCGGCGGAGATGACGATCGCGGTGTCGTCGTAGACGCCGGCGGCTTTGAGCTTCTGCACGACGCGGGCGATCGCGTCGTCGACGTAGCGGATCGCGGTGTCGTAGCCGTCGATCCATTGTTTGAGGCTGTCGCGGTCGGTGATGCGTCGGGGCAGGCGGGGGTACTTCTCGGCGTTGTTGTCGCCGTACATGCCGGGGTCCTGGGCGGAGTGCGGCCCGCCGCGGGCGACGTGTTTTTCCAACACGGTTGGGTCGGTGAAGCGTTCGGGCAGCGGGCTGTCCGCGAACGGTTCCCCGTAACTTTCGGGGGCGCGGTAGGGGGTGTGGATGTCCCAGAAGTTGACGTGGAGGTACCAGTCGTCGTCGGCGGCGTGGTCGTCGAGCCACTTGTGCAGGACGGGGTCGACGTCGACGACGTCTTCCATGCCGCCCCGGCCGGTGTTGTGGATCTCGTGGTAGCCGGCGTAGAACTGATGCGCGGCGTGGCGCTGGCCGAAGGGCGAGATCATGGCCGTGTGGTAGCCGGCGACCTGGAGCCGGCGGGGCAGGGACTGCTCCTCGTAGACCGAGCGGAAGGACCGGGTCGCGCCCTGGCGTTTGGGGTCGGCGGCGGTCCCGCCGTGGCCGACGACGCCGGTCTGGATGCCGAAGCGTCCCTGGTAGAACGCGGTACGCGACGGGAGGCAGGGGGCGTCGGAGCAGTAGACGTTGGCGTGGCGGACGCCTTCGCCGGCGATCGCGTCGATGGTGGGTGAAGTCTTGCGGGGGTAGCCGTAGCAGGACAGGTGGGTGGGGTTGAGGGCGTCGAGGTCTAGGTAGAGGATGCGCATGAAGTTGATTTCGGATTGGGGGTTTCGGATTTCGGAAACGAGTGGGTCGGTGAATCGAGCGTTTTTGCTAGCTGCGACGCAACGCGTCGCCGACCGCATCAACGAGCTGTCGCACGAGTTTCGGGTCGGGTCGGACGGCGGTGGGGGGGCAGACCCGGGCGAGGGCGAGGACGCCTTCGCGTTTTCGTTCGACGGTCAGCAGCGGGGCGGCGTAACGGCGGACGCCGTTCTCGTTGACCCCCAGGTCGACGCCGACCCCGGCGCGGCGGGCCCGTTGGACCACACGCTTGGCCTCGGCCTGGTTGACCCGGCGGCGTCGGCCGCGGTCCCAGGCCCACAGCCCGCACGCCGGCACGTCGAGCGGCGGCGACGCGGCGTCGGTGCCCGGCCAGGCCCGCACGACCTGCGACAACGCCTCGAGCTCGGCCAGGCCGCGGACGTGGCCGACGCGGGCCCGGACGCAGACCTCGGCCTCGGTCGGCTCGCGGCGGTCGATCATCGTCAGCCCCGCGGTCCGGGCGGCGTACAGCTCGACGGTCACCCCGGCGTCGCGGCACAGCCGGTCCATCGTCGGCCCGAGCCGCTCGGCCAGCGTCCGCACCGCGGCGTCGCCGTCGGCCGGGACCAGGCGCAGCCGGTTGCGGTACCGCCGGGTGGCCGGGTCGCGTTCGACGCCGCCGGCCCGCTCGAGGCTGCCCAGCAGCCGCAGCACCGACGACTTGGGCCAGGCGGTGGCCCGCGTGAGCGATTCCAGCGTGGCCGGCCCGCCGTCGTCGAGCCGACGCAGCAGGTCCAGCCCGCGGCCGAGCGCGGGGGCGGGATCGAAGCGTGATTCCATGTGCGGAATATAAACCGTATACGGAATTACGCAAGACGATCCGTCGCGTGGCGGTGCGTTACCCTGCCCGCATGGCCCTGCTGCACGTCGATTTCTTCTCCGAGGTCCTCGGCGTTGGCGCGTCGATGAACGTGATCCTGCCCCAGCCGCTGAGCGACCGGGCGATCGGCGTGGCGGGCGGGCCCGTTGCGACGCCGGCGCACGGGCACCCGACGCTGTGGCTGCTCCACGGCCTGTCCGACGACCACACCGCGTGGTGCCGACGCACCGCGATCGAGCGCCACGTCTCGGGTCTCGGCCTCGCCGTCGTCATGCCCGCCGTCGGCCGCAGCTACTACGCCGACATGGCCCTTGGCCCGGCCTACTGGACCTTCGTCAGCGAAGAGCTGCCCGCGGTCTGCCGCCGGATGTTCCGCCTCTCGCCGCGGCGCGAGGACAACTTCGCGGCCGGGCTGTCGATGGGCGGCTACGGCGCGTTCAAGCTGGCGCTCAACCGCCCCGACCGCTTCGCCGCCGCGGCGTCGCTGTCGGGGGCGCTGGACCCCGCGCGGCTGCGCGAACGTTTTACGGATCGGCGCGACGAGTGGAACCAGATGTTCGGCGACCCGCCGCGGATCGCGGGCACGCCGGCCGACCTCTTCGTCCGGGCCGAGGTGTTGGCGGCCGGGCCGTACGCCGACCTGCCGCTCTACGCCTGCTGCGGCACCGACGACTTCATCTTCGACAACAGCGAGGCCTTCGCCGCCCACGCCCGCCGGCTGGACCTGAACCTGACCTACGAGACTCACGCCGGCGAGGACCACGAGTGGGGCTACTGGGACCAGCAGATCGCGCGGGTACTGGACTGGCTGCCGCTGCCGCCGGCCGGGGGTGCGCTGAAGCGTTGACGCTAACCCGGCCGTGATCTACGCTTTCGGTCGAACCGCGCGGGGCGTGCCGCCGCTCCGGAATTTAATTTCCGGGGGCGGGGGGGCACTGAGAAGGACCCGTGGAACCTGATCCGGTTGACACCGGCGTAGGGAACGCGGTCCGTCTGTTGCCCACGGTCATTCGTGGGCCCGTCGCCGACGGATCGTCCGTGCCCGACGCCCTTTCGCAAAGGACGCGAGCCCGATGATCCGCCCCCTCCCCCCGGAACGTTTGAACACCGATACCGCTGCCACGCCTTCTGCGGCAGGCAAGGGCTACGTCTACCCGCCCATCGGCGGCAACCCCGGCACCTCGCCGAACGTCACGACGCCCGGCAGCTTCGCCAACCCGATGACGATCCGCCCCGGCGCGGCCGGGGCCAAGACGTTCAGCTCGCCCGACACCCCC
>JBCCRT010000038.1:0-21930 GCA_039201235.1 Planctomycetota bacterium | reverse complement strand
GAGCCAGTTGTTCATGCCGTAGCTGGTCCGCCTCCGCTGGTCGGCCGGGGCTCCCGGGATCGGTTCGCCCTGCGGAGCCGGGCCCCAGTGCGGGCTGTCGTCCAGGGGCGAGCGGGCGGCGATCTCCTGCCCGAGACCGCTATTCTGCGCCGCCGAATAGTGGTCGTTGAGCGTCTTGATCCACGCGACCTCTTCGTCGGCGTGCGACGAGCCGTGCCCCAAGCCAACATCAATAAACCACCCGTCGTAATCCGTCATGTAGACCCAGTGGGCGGTCTGGAGTTGACGGATGTTGGACAGATCCGCCGCGGCCCGTGCGACCTGCCGGGCGTTGCCCAGCGTCGGCAGCAGAAGCCCGATCAGCAGCGCGATGATCGCGATTACGACCAACAGCTCGATGAGCGTGAACGCGCCGCGATGGACGCGACAGGGATAAACGGATAACGGCTTCATGGCGACAAGACACGGTAGAGCTTGTGGGCGAAACGTTAAAGTTTCTGAGTGAACATTAATGATAACTCAATCTCATTTCAACCCTGGAGCCGTAGAAACTTACCGCCCGTATGCTCCGGCATGGAACCCGACCGCCCCGCACCCCACCCGCGGCGGAAGATGGCCCTCGGGCTGGTCGCCGGCTCGGCCCTCGCGCTCAGCTGCAGCCGCGAAACCACTGCCCCCGGAATATCCCCCGGAATATCCCCCAGGATATCCCCGGCGACCACCCCCGCCCCGCAAGCCGAGACGCCCGTGACCGCCCCGCCCTCGCTTGAACTCGGCCGCTTCGCCTGGTCCCACCGGCCGCTGCTCGTCTTCGCCGACACGCCGGACCGGCCCGCCCTCCGCCGACAGCAGGTGCTCCTGGCCGACCACCGACCCGGCCTCGACGACCGCGACATGGTGGTCATCGAGATCGTCGGGGTCGATATCACGCTCGACGGCCGTCCCGTCGCCGCCAACCCCCGGAAGCTAAGACAGGACCACGGGGTACCGGCGGACGCCCCCTTCGCCGTCCGCCTCCTGGGCAAAGACAGCGGCGTCAAGCTCCGCTCCGACGGGCCCGTGACGGCCGAGCGGCTCTTCGCCCTCATCGACGCCATGCCGATGCGTCGCCGCGAGATGGCCGAGCCGCCCGATCGGTCTTGAAGATCACCCGATCACCCGCCGGAAACGTCTCGCGTGGGGTTATGATCGGACCGTTCGTCGCCTGCCCGCCCCGTGCTACAGCCGACCCGCCCGCCGCGTCGATGGGCTCGGGACTCTGCCCCCCTTCCCCCCTTTCCACGATCAGGCACCATGAAACACTACGACGTCGTCGTCATCGGCACCGGACCGGCCGGCCAGAAGGGCGCGATCCAAGCCGCCAAGCTCGGCAAACGGGTCGCCATCGTCGAGAAACAGAACGTCCTCGGCGGGGCGCAGATCAACACCGGCACCATCCCCTCCAAGACCCTCCGCGAGGCCGTCGTCCAGCTCACCGGCACCAGCCGCCGCGGGCTCTTCGGCGAGGCCTACCGCGTCAAGGAGCAGATCACCGTCGCCGACCTCATGTCCGCTTCTCAGAACGTCATCCGCCACGAGTGGGACGTCATCCGCGACCAGTTCCAGCGCAACTGTATCGACCTCACCTGGGGACACGCCCACTTCGAGGGGCCCAACCTCCTCCAGATCGAGCGCCACGACGAATCCGAGATGATCACCGGCGACAAGTTCCTCGTCACCGTCGGCACCAAGCCCGCCCGCCCAAACACCGTGCCCTTCAACGGCACCACCATCATGACCAGCGACGAGCTGCTGCGGCTCGACCGCCTGCCCAAGACCATGATCGTCGTCGGCGGCGGCGTCATCGGCACCGAGTACGCCTCGATCATGGCCACCCTCGGCGTCCGGGTCACCCTCGTCGAGGGCCGGCACCAGGTCCTCGGCTTCCTCGACCAGGAGATCGCCGGGGCCTTCCAGTACTTCCTGCGGCAGGCCGGCATCACCCTCCGCCTCGGCGAAAAGGTCTCCGCCATCCGCGAGGTCGCCCACGAACGCGGCACCCGCAACGGCAACGGCAAGGACCACGCCGAACTCGTCCAGGCCGAGCTCGAGTCGGGCAAAAAACTCCACGCCGAGACCCTCCTCTACGCCGTCGGCCGCCAGGGCGTCTGCGGCGAGCTCGGCCTCGACAACGTCGGCATCTCCTTCGACGACCGCGAACGCCTCAAGGTCAACGACGACTACCAGACCAACATCGAGCACGTCTACGCCGCCGGCGACGTCATCGGCTTCCCCGCCCTCGCCTCCACCAGCATGGAGCAGGGCCGACGCGCCGTCTGCCACGCCTTCGGCAAAGACGTCGGCAACTACAACACCGAGCTGTTCCCCTATGGCATCTACGCCGTCCCCGAGATCTCCATGGTCGGCAAGACCGAGGAACAGCTCACCGAAGAAGGCATCCCCTACGAGGCCGGCATCGCCTCCTACAAAGAAATCGCCCGCGGCAAGATCCTCGGCGACGACCAGGGCATGCTCAAGATGCTCATCCACCAGGACACCCACAAACTCCTGGGCGTCCACGTCATGGGCACCCAGGCCACCGAACTGATCCACATCGGCCAGGCCGTCATGGCTCTCGACGGCACCGCCGAGTTCTTCATCAACAACGTCTTCAACTTCCCCACGCTGGCCGAGGCCTACAAAGTCGCCGCCTACAACGGCCTCAACAAACTCGCCCACATCCGATAGGTTTCGTTGGGCAGGCGGATGCGCTTGCCCTTTGCTTTTGACGGCCACGCCACAACGCGGCTCAGGTCGCTACCACCCGATCCTCGCCACTCTTGGTCGCCACGGTGTCGAGCGCCTTGCCCAGCACCAGCGCGTCGTTGTGCAGCTCGTCGAGGACGATCTTGCCGTCGCGGACGGTCCACTCCTGGAGGATGCAGAGGTCGATGGCCGGGGGCAGCGGGTCGTAGGGCCGGCCGCGGGCGTCGCGGAGGGGCTGGGTCCGCCCGCGGCGGGTGGCCATCACGCGGTTGCCGGAGGTGAAGAAGCGGGCCTCTTCGCCCAGCGGCCGGTAGTGGAACGCGACCTTGCGGTAGAGCGTGTCGAGGCCCTCGACGCCGCGGTAGGTCCCGGCGTAGGGCACGAAGGCCGGGTCGCCGTGGGCGATGACGCGGTACTCGGGGTGCAGCAGGTGGGCGCAGTGGCGGGCGAAGCCGAAGCTGTGCTCCCTTCGGATGGCGTAGTACGCCTGAACCACCGCCAGCGGGTCGCCCCGCAGGTCGGCCGGGGTCACCGGGAGCTCGGCGGTGCTGAGCGCCTCGGCCAACACCTCCTGCGTGTGGGGCCGCACCGGCCGGCCGGCCTCGGCCAGCCGCAGCGCCCGCTCGCTGAACCCGGCGGTGCGGGCGAGCTCGGCCTGGGTCATGCCGCGACGCAGCCGGTGTTCCCGCAGCGTCGGCACCGGGCTCGAAGATTTTTCTCTCATCGGTTTCGCCCCCACGGCAAGCTCCGCGGCCGAGTTTAGGCAAAACTTCCGCTTCGTTGCCGGTCCGGACGGCCGGGACGCATCTATCTTCACGCTGCGCTCAAGGCATCGTTTTCGGGCGGCGCCGGCGGGCCAACCGAGCCCCCCCCTCGACCCCGGATCGGAGAGATTTCATGCGACGTCGTGGTAACGCCTTCACCCTGATCGAATTGCTGGTCGTCATCTCGATCATCGCGCTGTTGATCGGCATCCTGCTGCCGGTGCTAAGCAACGCCCGCCAAACCACCCGGCTCGCCGTCGGCCTCACCAACGCCCGATCGCTCGCCGCCGGCAAACTCATCCAGAGCCAGGACAACCAAGGCCGCCTCACGAGGTGGGCCCCCGGCGACGCCGCCGACTGGTGGGCCTGGGGATCGCAGCCGAAGATGCACAGCCACCTCGCGACCTACTGGCTCGGCGACTCCGATCCGTGGCTATGGGGCATGCTCGGCGAGCTGATCCTCTTCGGCTACGTTGAAGCGAACGACGCCTTCTACAGCCCCGCCGACGAGACACCGCGGGACTACGTCGACGCCGACCGCGGCGGCCACTGGTCCAAGTTCGGCAACCATGTCCGCAGCAGCTACGAGTTCAACCCGCTGCGCATGATCAGCATCGACGACGCCGTCAGCTACAAATTCACCGGCACCCTGACCCCCCTCCCGCCGGAAGAAGCCTTCCCTTTTGACATGTATCAGCCCTCCACCGCCGCGCTGGTCATGGACATCAAGCAAGGCCTCAACACCGTCAACCTCGGCGACGTTGGCCCCGGCTCCCGGCACCGCCCCCACTGGAACCTCGCCTACCTCGACGGCCACGCCGCCCGCACCCCCCAAGACATCGCCGACGTCATCCAGTCCCGCCACACCGCCGGCCTCGACCCCTACGACACCGCCGACGATTACCGCGAGTTCAACCTCGAACAAATGGTCTTCCAGGGCATGTCCGAGGCCGACGCCGAGGCCTGGCGGCCGTGATCTACGGCGTGGTAGCGGGGCGGATCAAGGGGAGGCAGATCAAGGCACCGTCGCGATCTCACGATTAAAACCGCTTGTCGGAGAGGGGCTGAGGGACTCTATCCAAAGTGAGCGATTCGATTTGATTCATAAGCCACGGGTGCTCGTCACCCTCCCCCGGCCTCTCCCTGAGGAAGGGGGTTGGGGAGCCTGACGCCTGCAGCATGCGGGCGGCGGCTTCGTGGTAGAGCAGGCGGTGGCGGGTGCGAGGGGCGGGGTCTTGTTGGGACTATCAAAACGGGGTCAGACCTGCCCTGTAGAAAAGCCTGGCCCCGTTTATTCCATTTATTTGCCGGCCAAACAGCTCGTGGCAAGTGCAAGCAAGTTCGCCGGGACATCGAAGACTCTGCCCCAGCCACCCGTTGCTCCGTCAAGCCGGCACGCGTTGCCTATCGTTTCACATGAACTTCTTCACCTCTGTCGTCGTGGCCGGCCTGACCGCGCTGCTGGTAGCCGGCTGTACCTTGAAGAACTCGTCGGTCGGCCTGGTCAATCAAGCACCGCCCGCGCCGGTCGTCGGTGAGGTGGTACCGGCTTCGGCCAACTCCACCCAGCACCGCGAGCTGATCCGCACCGTCGGTTTCCGCGGCAACCGCGCCGACCCCCTCGGCCGGTAATGAGCAGGTAGGGCAGGCGTATCCGCCCGTCCTACGAAGACGGGGCTGCGAGCATGCGGGCGGCGACTTCTTTAGACAACAGGCGGTGGCGGGTGCGGAGGGCGGGGTCTTGTTGGAGGCGTTCGCGTAAGGCGGTGCGGGCTTCGGGGGATTCGAACTCGAGGCCGACCAGGGCGCGGCCGACGCGTTCGCCGGTGTAGAGGTAGTTGAAGTAACAAACGTTGGCGAGGTCTCGGATGCGTTCGAGAAACTCATGGAGGGCACCGGCGCGTTCGGGGAACTCGTAGCGCAGCAGGAGGGGGCGGCGGAAGAGGGACGGGTCGTAGTTGACGACGCGGAAATCGATGTCCTCGCCGAGGGAGACGTCTTCGAGGGCGATGCCCGCTTCTTCACACTTGGCCTGAACTTGGGCCAGAACTTCCGGGGGGGCGTCGAGGCCGATGACGGGGTGGGCGTGCTTGTCGTCGGCCTTGCCGTACTGGAATTCGGTGATGTTGCAGTCGGCCAGCGCGTTCTGCAGCAGCGAAAGCATGGAGCCGGCGGTTTCGGGGAGGGTGAAGCGGAGGTGGCGGCGGGTCGCGCCGCCGATGCCGGCCTCGGCGGCGATGACGGCGAGCTGGGAGAAGTCCATGTTCGCGCCGCAGGTGACGATGAGGGCGCGTTTCCCGGCGAGGCGGTCGCGGTGGGCGAGCAGGCCGGCGAGGCCGAGGGCGCCGGCGGGCTCGACAATGCGGCGGCGGCGGTTCCAGAATTGGCGGATCGCGTTGCAGATGGCCTGGTTCGAGACGGTGACGAACTCGTCGATCAGGTCGCGGCAAAGGGGGTAGGTCAGGTCGCCGGCGCGTTGGACGGCGGTGCCGTCGCAGAAGATGTCAAGGTGATCGAGGTCGACGGGTCGGCCGTGTTTCACGGCGGCCTGCATCGAGGCCTGGCCCTCGGCCTCGACGCCGACGACGTGGAGACCGGGGTGGTGGTGCTTCATCCACTCGGCGGCGGCGGCGGCCATCCCGCCGCCGCCGATCTGGAGGTAAGCGACATCAAAGGGGCCGACGCCGGAGGTCACGACTTCGTCGGCGAGGGTGCCCTGGCCGCCCATAGTCACGAGGTCGTCGTAGGGGTGGATGAACGCGAGGCGGTTTTCGTCGGCGAAGCTTTTGGCGGCGGCGGCGGCCTGGTCGTAGGTGTCGCCGACGAGTTCGACGCGGACACGGTCGCCGCCGTGGCGGGCGACGGCCCGTTGTTTCATGATCGGCGTGGGCCGGGGCATGAAGACGTGAGCGGCGCAGCCGAGCTTGGCGGCGGCGAGGGCGACGCCCTGGGCGTGGTTGCCGGCCGAGGCGCAGACGACGCCGGCGTCGCGCTGCGGGTCGGTCAGAGTGGCCACGCGGTTATACGCCCCGCGCCACTTGTAGGCGTGGATCGGCGGCTGGTCTTCGCGCTTAACCCAGACCTCGGCGTCGAGGTCGAGGTCCAGCGGTTCGAGCGGCGTCACGTCACGGACGGCGTACACGCGTTGGCGGGCGCGGAGGACCTCGTCGCGGAGTTGTCGGTGCGGGTCCGGGTCGGTCATGCGGGGGGTTGTACGCGATGCGGGCGGGGCGGGCGCGGCGGCGGGTCACCGGGTGCCGGACGCGGCGGTGCCGGCGGCGGCGCGGGCCGCGGTCTCGGCGACGCGCTGGGCGCGGGTGCGGGGGGTCTTGGCGAGCTTGATCCACCGCAGGGCGTCGCGTCTAACGCCGGGCGGGAAGCCGGCGAAGCGATCGGATGCCGGGGGGTGGGCGGCGAGGGCCGCGGCGAGGTCGTCGGGCACGACCAGGGCGTCGACGTCGTCGAAGAACGTCCAGGCCCCGGACCGCCGGGCCGCCGCGACGGCGGCCAAGCCCGCGGGGTGCATGCGGCCGGCGCGGGTGAGCCGGGCGACGCGATCCTTGTAGGTCTTGGACCAGTACGGCGTTCGCTTCGGGCTGACGTACTGCATGGTGCGTTCGGCGTTGAGCTTCTTGCGCCGGCCGTCCATTCACGCGAAACACAGCAGCTCGTCGAGCGCGGCGGCGGACAGGTACTTGTCGGGCACCGCGGCGCGGTGGGTTGCCGGCCAGACGCCGTCGGTCCGGGCGTGATGGGCTTCGAGCCAGCGGCGCAGCTCGTCGGCCGAGTCGACGGCGACCCGCTCGGCGTCGTCGAGCCGGCTCACCCGTCGGGGTCCGACATCGCGGCGTCGAGGAACCGGCCGAGGGGTTGGGTGTCGTCGGCGAGGGCGACCGCGGCGTCGATCACGCCGCCGGTGAGCCAGTCCTTCCGGGACAGGTCGTGGCGGACGATCAGGCTCTTGTGTCGCAGCAGGTCGGCGTGGGGGTGTTCGGCGTGGGTCTCGAAGCCCCGGGGCATACGTTTGAGGGTGTCGCCCATGTCGGCGAAGCCTCGGCCCTTTTGTTCAAGGGCGCGGCGGAGCTTGCGGAATTCGTCCGCTTTCGCGACGACGCGGCGGCGGACGCGGCCGAGGGTGTCGGTCGGCGGTCGATAGACCCCGTAGGCGAGGAAGCCGCCGGCGGGCTCGCACTGCAGGTAAAGGATCGGCCCGGCGCACTTCTTGGTGCCGTCGGGCGTGAGCACGCCGCTCACGTTTTCCTTGTACGGGCGTTTGTCTTTGGCGAAGCGGACGTCCCGGTGTAGGCGGAACATGGTGTGCGGCCCGCCGCGGAGCGGGGGCCGGCGGCGGGCGAGGCGGTCGGCGGCCTCGGCCAGGACGTCGCCGAAGGGCCCGAGCAGGTGTTGCTCGAGCCGGTCCTTGTGGGCTTGGTACCAGTCGCGGCGGTTGTTCTCGGCCAGCTCGTCGAGCAGGGCGAACGCTGGGCGGGTGAGTTTCATCGGGGTCCGTAACGTTAAGGCTTGCGCGGGGGTTGGCGGACGTCCGGCAGCGGGCCGGGGGCTCGGACGTTGCGCGCCAAGCCCACGGCGGCGAGGAGGCGGATGGTGAGCCAGGTGGGGTCGAACTCCCACCACCGCCGGCCGTGGGCGGCGCAGCGGGGCTCGGCGTGGTGGTTGTTGTGCCAGCCCTCGCCGAAGGCGATCAGGGCGACCCACCAGTTGTTGCGGCTGTCGTCCTTGGCTTCGGGGAAGTTTTTGTAGCCCCAGGTATGGGCGACGGAATTGACGAACCAGATGGCATGGAAGACCAGCACGGTGCGGAGGGCGACGCCCCAGACGAGCCAGCTCAGGCCGAGGCCGGGGCGGATCAGTTCGCCGACGACGAGCAGCAGAACCGCCAGCGTGAGGGGGACGGCCCAGTACCAGCGGTCGAGGGCGGCGACGCCGGGGTCGCGTTGCAGGTCCCGGGCGTAGGGGCGGGGGTCGGGCTCGGTGCGGAGGAAGGTCCAGCGCATGTGGGACCAGAAGAAGCCGTGGCGGGGCGAATGGGGGTCTTCGTCGGCGTCGGTGTGGCGGTGGTGGAGGCGGTGGGTGCCGACCCACTCGATCGGGCCGTGCTGCAGCGTGAGGCAGCCGCAGGCGGTCAGAAAGAGCCGCAGCCCGCGGGGCGTGTCGAAGGCGCGGTGGGTCAGCAGGCGGTGCCAGCCGAGGGTGATGCCCAGGCCGCTGCTGACCCAGAAAAACAAGAGGCACAGGCCGAGGCCAGACCACGTGAACGTCCACGGCCCGGCGAGGCAGAGCAGATGTACGCCCAGCAGCATCGCGGTGTTGCCGTAATGCAGGCGCAGCGACGCGCGGCGGAGGTCGCCGGGGGTGGGGCAGGGTTCGGGAAGACTTTCGTGAGCGGGCGGTGCCGAAGACAAGACCGGATCATGATACCGCGACGGTCGGTGGTACATTGGGTCGATGAGAAACCCGCGTCTGCTCGTGTTGTTGACGGCGTTGCTGGTCGGCCTCGGCTTAGCCGGCTGCTCGTACTACCAGGTGACCGACCCGCACTCGGGTAAGGTGTACTACACCACGAGCTGGGACCGCAAGGGCGAGGAGTCGGGCGTGATCGTGTTCAAAGACGCGGCGAGCCGGGCAACGGTAACGCTGGCGACGCACGAGGTACGGAAGGTGGATAAGCGGCGGTTCGACGCGTCGGTGAGCCGGCAGGTGGCGGAGCAGCCGTAAGGGCCCGGTCGGGCATCTGTAAAATTAAGACGAGCGGGCGGCCGAAGGGCCGGGCGGTTGCTTACAGCATTGGCCCTCACGCGCCACGGGGCCGGCGTCGGGCCGCGACGAGCCCGACGCCCAGGACCGAAACGCCGGCGGCCGGCTCGGGCACGAGGGACGCGGTCCCGCTGCGGTTCATGACAAAACCGGTGTCCGCAAAAAACGCTTCGCTATCGATCCCCGCAACCGCGAACGCGTAGCCGAGGGGGTCGGGGGTCGTGTCGGTGCTGAGCGTGCCGCGGTATTCCAGCGAGCCGGCCGTCGGGGCGGCGGCGACAAAAATCTCGACGAGGATCTCGCCTCGGAAGTCCATGTCCAGGAGGGCGCTGTCCAGGAACGTCAGCCCGTTGCCGGTGACGTTGTCGATGGAGATGCGGTAGAAAATCTGGGCGTTGCCGCCGCCGCTGCCATCGTTGTACGGTGTGTAGGCCGGCGACAAGGGCGAGATGTCGAGGGGCGCGCCCGGGGTTGTCAGGTTGGACCGGGAATCGCCGGTCTGCCCGGGGGCGATGACGCCGTCCCAGGTGAAGGTGTTGAAGTTGAAGGACAGGTCGTCGACGCCGATGACGGAAGAGCCGACGGGCGCGATCAGTCCGTGATCGAAGTCGATCCGTCCGGAACTGAGGGTGTCGAAGTCCGGCTGGGTGACGGTCTGGTTGCTGATGGTGAGACTGGTGCCGCCGTAGAACGGCGCGAGGGCCGCGGCGTAATCGGAGGCGGTGGACTGGGGCGAGGCGATGATCGCGGAGTAGACCCCGGCGTTGGTGCTGCCGGTGGGGATCCTGAAGTTGGGGTACTGCGGCAGGCCGTTGTGGAAAGGGGTGGGGTTGCCGCTGCCGTCGAGGCCCTGGATATTGTTTTGACTCGTTGAGTTTTTGAAGTTGAACGTCGCCGCGAAGCCGGTGGCGGGGCCGGCGAGGTCGATAAAGAGCTCGGCGTCTGTGGCGGCAGCGGGGGCGGAGCCGGCGATTACCGCTGACAAGCCGACCCAACACAAAACCGACAGCAGATCGCGAGAGCGGATCCGCTTAGAAGCAGCAGTGGTTGTCGCGGTCATCGATCACCTCCCTCCGAACGAGATGATTTACGTGTACCACGACCCCGGCCTCGGATCAACCGGTCAGGGTAAATACCCAGCCGCGAACACGGCCGGCTCAGTTCGTCTCGACCGTGGTGTCGTCGCGGTTGGCGTACTCCGCCATCGAGCCGTCGTAGATCGCCAGCTTGTCGTAGCCCAACTCGCGCAGGGCCTGGTACGGCAGGGCGACGCGGGTCGCGGTCTGGCAGTAGAGCACGACGGTCTTGTCGGGGGTGATGCCGGCGTCGGCGAGCTTCGCTTTCATCGCGTCGCGGGGCAGGACGGTCTTGCCGTTGGGGGTGAACAGCTCGTTGTAGTCGATACGGACGGCGCCGGGGATGCGGCCGGGGCGGGCGTTGCCGCGGGTCTCACGGCCTTCCCACTCGTCGAGGCTGCGGGTGTCCCACAACACAACCCCCCCGGAAGGGGTTTCGACTTCCGCCTTGACGTCGGCGAGGTCCCAGACCTGCTCGTCGCGAGGCGTCGCGGTGTAGGCGACGGCCGAGCGGGGCGCGGCGGCGGTGACGAGCTCGAAGCCCGCGTCGGTGAGGCGGTCGAGCCCGACGCCGTCGAGGAAGTAGACCTCGCCGCGGTGCCCGAGCAGGTGCAGGGCCATGACGGGGACCGAGCCGTCGGCCTTGCCGGCGTGGTTGCCGTAGACCACGACGGGGTCGGTCTCGGCGAGGCCGGCGTCGCCGAGCACGCGGTTGTAGTGAGCCGCGTCGAGGGGCCCGGCGTCGTCGTCGCCCTCACGATAAAAGTGGCGGCCCGGCTTACCCGGGGTGCCGGGCTTGGCCTTCGGCGTACGCCAGGCGTCGGGCGGCAGGTTGACCGCCCCCGGCAGGTGGCCGGCGGCGTACTTCTCCGGCGGCCGGGCGTCGAGGAACACGAGGGCGTCGCCGTGCTCCTCGGCCAGGGCCTTGGCCTCGGCGGCGCTAATGAAGCTGACGAACCCGTCGTCGATCGCCTTCGGGGCAGCGTCGGCGGTTGGGTTTGAATAAGAAATGTCGTCGCCGCAGGCGGTCAGCAGCAGCGGCAGGGCAATCAGGACAAACAGCAGCGGGCGGGGCGCGATGACGGTCATGGTGTGAGCTTCTCGACTCGGGGAACTCGGGACAACCCCTCATCAAAGCCGATCCGCCCCGCACCGTCAAACCCCGGCTCGGGGCGAACCGTTCAGTCCGGCCGGTCGTCGGGCAGCACGAGGTACGGCGCGAGGACGTCCGCCGCGTCGGGCGTCGGCGACGCGGCCCCGTCCGCCAACGCCCGCCACCGCGGCACGCCGCCCACGCTCGACCGCAGGCCGACCGGCCGGTCCCCCGCCGCCGCGAACGCCGACGCCCACGCCGAACGCACCCCCGCCCAGTACGCACCGACTTCGTCCCAATGCCGCAGCGCCGGGCCGAAGTCCACGCCCTCGGCCCGCACAAACCGTTCCAACACCGCCCCCGCCACGACCGGCCGCGTCCCGTCACCCCGCTTGGTCTCCTCGGTCCGCCGCACCCAGCCCCGCCGGCCCAGCGCCACGCGGTCGAGCGCTTCCCGCCACGCGGCCCCGTCCGTTCGGCCCCGGTCGTGCCGGCCCAACGCCGCCGCCGCCGGCGCTACCGCCTCCCACCGCGGGCCCGCCCCGTCGTGCGTCCACCGGCCCCAGGCGTGACGCCCCGGCGTGCCGTCGACCCCGTACACCGAACGCACCCACCCGTCCGCCGCCGCCGGCGTGCCCGGCACCGGCCGTATCGCGTATGTATCCGCCCCCACCCGTGTCGGGCGACTCGCCGATTCCCCCGCCGCCACGAACGACCACTCCTGCCGCCCGCCCAGTACCACCACCGCCGGCTCGCCCATCACCAGCAGGTGACGCAGCACCACCCGCCGCCCCGTGTCTTCGGCCACGACCACGATCTGACGCGACGCCGCCTCGCCCGGCGACGCCGCGTCCCCGGTCACGCGGCGCGTCACCGCGTAAGCCCCCGCCAATCGCAGCACCGCCCCGCGGTCGGCGGCGAACGCTTCGTCCGCAACGCTCGGCGTCGCCGCCATCTGCGCCAGCACCGTCCCGCAACACACCCAAACCAACCACCGCCGCATCGACGCAGTCTATCTGACCCCGCTCACGACTCACCAACCCCCCTTACCCCGCCTACGCCGCCACCATGAACACCCGGCCCTCGGCCAGCAGCGCCGCCGCCTCGTCCGCCGAGAGCGCTTGGCTGAACAACCAGCCCTGCGCGTATTCGCAGTCCAGCGCCTGCAGCAACGCCACCTGCTCCCGCCGCTCGATCCCCTCGGCGATCACCCGCATGTCCAGGTTCCGCGCCAGGTCCGTGATCGTCGCGATGATCGCCCCGTACCGCCGGACCGCGTCGCCGGCGTTGGCGATGAACGTCCGGTCGATCTTCAGGATGTCCAGCGGCAGCTCCTGCAACACGTTCAGCGACGACTGCCCCGTGCCGAAGTCGTCGAGCGCCAGCTTCACGCCCAGCGCCTTGAGCTCGTGGAGCTTCTCCGCCATGCCCGCCACCTCGTTGACCACCATCGTCTCGGTGATCTCCAGGCTCAGCATCCCCGGGTCCAGGCCTTGCTCGTCGACCAGCCCGCGGATCAGCCCGGTGAGGTCGCCGTCGTACAGCTGGGCCCGCGAGAGGTTCACGTTCAGGAACACGTCGGGCAGCCCCATCTCCCGCCACCGCGCCAGCTGCTGCGTCGCCTCCCGCAGCACCCACTCGCCGATGGGCACGATGATGTTCAGCTCCTCGGCCAGCGGGATGAAGTCCGCCGGCGACACCACGCCCCGCTCGGCGTGCTCCCAGCGGATCAACGCCTCGTACCCCGCCACCGCCCCGCTCTCCAGGCAGACGATCGGCTCGTAGACCAGCGTGAAGTCCTGCGCCGCGGCCGCCTCCCGCAGGTCCCGCTCCAGCCGCGACTGCTCGACCAGCGTCTCGTGCATCGCCCGGTCGAACACGACGTACCGCGCCTTGCCGCTGTGCTTGGCTTCGTACATCGCGGTGTCCGCGTCGCGGATCAGCTCGTCGACCGTGTCGTACCGCGGCGTACCCACCACGATCCCGATGCTCGCGGTCGAGACCACCCGGTGGCAGCCCAGCTGATGCGGCTGGTTGAACGTCTCGAGCAGCCGCGCCGCCACCGCGGTCGCGTCGTGCTCGCCGCGGATGCCGTCCAGCAGCACGACGAACTCGTCGCCGCCGAGCCGGGCCGGCAGCTGGAAGCTGCCGTTGGACGCCGACAAGTCCTCGGCCCGGATGTTCTCCCGCAGCCGCTGCGAGATGCTGTGCAGCAGCATGTCGCCGACCTCGTGGCCCAGCGTGTCGTTGACGATCTTGAAGCGGTCGAAGTCCAGGAACAACACCGCGAAACGGTGTTGCCGCGGCTTGGCCTGCGTCCGCATCAGCGCGGTCTCGACGTGCTCCAGCAGCAGCTTGCGGTTGGGTAGGCCCGTCAGCTCGTCGTGGTACGCCACGTGACGCAGCCGCGCCTGGGCGTGGTGCTGCTCGCTGGTGTCCGCAAACGTCACCGCCAGCCCGTCGCCCAGCTGCACCACCGCGACCTGCACCCACTTGCCGTTGTCCAGCCGGTACTCCTTCTGCACCGGCAGCCCCGTCCGCACCGCCGAGGTCATGTCCTCGAACAACGCGTGCTTCATCAGGCACGGCAGCGCCCGGCTCACCCGCTTGCCCAGCAGCATCGACTCGCTCCGCCCGATCAGGTCCTCCGCCGCGCGGTTGATCAGCTGGATCTCGAAGTCGACCACCGCCCGCTTGTCGTCCTTGTCGCGGATCGCCCGCAGCACCCCCACGCCACCCAGCGAGCTCTCGAGGATGCAGTTGAGCAGGTGCTGCGACTGCCGCACCGTCGACCGCACCCCGCCCGGGCCGCTGACCACCACCGGGCTGTTGCGCCCGACTCCGCCGGGCAGCCCCGCCCGTCGGCGGTCGGCCCGCGGCCCCCGGGCCTGCGCCTTGGCCGACAGCATGTCGCTCAGCCCCGCCAGGACCAGCAGCCCCCCGCCGATCAGCATCACCCACCGCAGCGCCGGCGCGAGCTGATACAGCGTGTCGCCGAACTCCCCCAGCCGGCCCGTCCACGCCGGGTCGGGCGACTCCAGCAACCGACCCAAACCGATCAGCCCCACTCCCAGGAACGACGTCGCCACCGCCTGCCACCACCCCCGCCGCCGCGGCCCCCGCACCGCCGAGACGTCCAGCCCCCGCGATACGTCACGGACCAACGCCTCCAGCCCCTCCCGCTCCGCCTCGCCCAACCCCTCGAACGTCAGCCCCAGCACGTGCTCCCGCGGCCCCAGCATCCGGCACCACGTCACCCGGCCCGACAGCGACATCGGGCCCTGCCGCAGCGTCCGCAGCTCGACCGTCAGCTCACCCTCCAGGCGCCGACGCGTCAGCACCCGCATCCCCCCCAGCGACAAGTCAATCACTTGACCCAGGTTGCAACGCAGCCCCTCGGGGCGGTACCGCCCGTACCGCCGCTTTTCGCTGGTCGCCGATTGTGCCATGCTCGCAGGGTCCGAGAACCACGCCACGGCCTATCGCCGCACCGTCCCCTCTGCATCGACCCGCGCCCGCAACCACTTAACTCCGGCATGAACCCGCACCTACCCCAACACAGAAGCCCACGGATTCAATCCGTGGGCTTCCGATTGATATCAACCGATACTAAGCCGGCCGATCAACCCGACACGCTGTCGAGCTCGGCGACGAACTCGGGCTTCGGCGTCACGCCGACGAACTTCTTGTGGACTTCGCCGTCCTTAAATAAAAGAATCGTCGGGATCGCGCTGATGCCATACTTGACCGAGGTCTCGCGGTTGGCGTCGGTGTCGACCTTGCCGACCTTCACCTTGCCCTCGTACTCTTGGCTCAGCTCGTCGATGACGGGCGCGAGCATGCGGCAGGGCATGCACCACTCGGCCCAGAAGTCGACGAGGACGGGCTGATCGGAGTCGACGACTTCGGTCTGAAAGTTGGCGTCGGTGAGTTCGAGGACGGTTTCGCTGGCCATGGTTTTGGCTCCTGTTTCGGGTTCGGCCGGGTTCGGGGCGAGTGTACGCCCGGGCCGCACGGGGTTCAACGGGTTGGTCGGCCGCTTTGTTCCCGGCCGGTCAGCCGCGGCCGGGGGCGGTGGTACGGACGTCGTTGACGTCGATCACGTCCATGCCCGCGGCGCGGGCGGCGGCGAGGCCGGGGGCGGCGTCCTCGAAGGCGAGGCAGGCCGACGGCTCGACCCCGAGCCGGGCGGCGGCGGCCAGGAACGTCTCGGGGTCGGGCTTGGGCCGGCTCACGTCGTCGGCGCAGACCACGGCGTCGAAATGCTCCGACATCCCGATGGCGGCCAGCGTCCGCGTCACCCCGGTGCGGGTGCTGCCGGTGGCGACGGCCTGGGGCAGCTTGCCGTGGTGCTCGAGGGCGACCGCGACGATCGGCTCGATGCGGCCGATCCGCTCGGCGTGCTCAAAGTAGGCGGCGTATTTCTGTTTCGACAGGGCGGCGGCGTCGAGCTCCCGCCCCGACTCGCGCCCGAGCATGGCGAAGATGTCGGCCGCGGGCACGCCGCCGAGCGACATGAAGCGGTCGTGCGGCATGAGGTGGTCGAGCCCGTGGGCCTTCAGGGTCTGGTGCCAGGCGATCCAGTGGACGGGCATCGAGTCGGCGAGGGTGCCGTCGCAGTCGAAGACCAGGGCGCGGTGGTGGGGCTGGAGACGGATCATCGCTGGCACGATACCGGGGCCGTGTGAGCCGGGTGAAAATTTTCTCTGGCGGGGGTTGACGGTGGGGCGGTGGGCTTTATATTTAACCGTATGGTTAACTTATTGGCCCCGCCATCGCCCGCCGAGTCTTCCGAGATGGACCGGACGTTCGCGGCCCTGGCCGACCCGACGCGGCGGTCGATCCTGGCCCGGCTGGCGGCGGACCGGGATGCGGACGCCTCGTCCGGCGGCGGGGTCCGGGTCACCGAGCTGGCGGCCCCGTTCGTCGGCGCGGAACCGGGCTGCGGTGCGATGTCGCTGCCGGCGGTGAGCAAGCACCTGCGGGTGCTCGAGCGGGCCGGGCTCTTGCGGCGGGAGAAGGACGGCCGGGTGCGGCGGTGCCACCTCGAGGCCCGGCCGCTGGCCGACGCCGCGGCGTGGATCGCCCGGTACCACGCGTTCTGGTCCGACCGCCTGGACGCCCTGGCGGACTACCTCGAATCTCCTGCGACGAACGACCCGCCCCCTCCAACCCTGGAGTAGCTTGTGACCCACCCCGCCCCGCCGCTGACGCAGGTCAAGCTCAACAAACTCGTCCGCGCGACCCGCCGCCGGGTGTTCGAAGCCCTGACCCGGGCCGAGGAATACCCGAGATGGTTCGCCCCCGGGCCCCGCGAGCGCTGCATCAACGTGGTCATCGAGCCGTGGGTCGGCGGACGATTCCGCTTCGAGATGACCGACGCCGAGGGGCGGGTCAACGTCGGCGTCGGCGAGTTCACCGAGGTGGTCGAAGACCGGAAGCTGGTCTACACCTGGTCGTGGGAAAACATGCCCGACTTCGGCGGCGACTCGTTGGTGACCTTCGAGCTCTTCGACGCCGAGAACCCGTACGAGCCGGACGAGCCCGCGACCGAGGTCGTGCTCACCCACGACCGCCTGAAGTCCGCCGCCGAGCGCAGCGAACACACCGGCGGCTGGTGGAACACCCTGCGGGCGCTGGGCTACCACGTCCGCGGCGTCGACGTGCGGGAGGCGATGTTTGGCGACGCCGCGGCGTCGGGGTGACCGATCCCTGACACATATCCGGCGGCTGGTCGCGATACATTCAAGTTCGTAGCTCTCTTTCACCCTTCACCCCGGAACCTACCCCATGACCACCGCTTCACCCTCCGCCCTCGAAGTCGGCCGCAAGCTCGTCGCCCTCTGCCAGGAACACAAGGACGAGCAGGCCATGCAGGAGCTCTACGCCGACGACGCCGAGCACGTCGAGGCCTGCGAGCTCGGGCCCGACATGCCGCGCGTGACGCAAGGCAAAGCGCAGCTGATCAAGAACGTGAAGCAGTGGTACGAGGTCAACGAGGTGCACAGCAGCAGCACCGAGGGCCCTTACGCCCACGGCGAAGACCGCTTCGCCGCGGTGATGAAGGTCGATCTGACCTCGAGCGCCGGGCCGATGGCGGGGCAGCGGTACCAAATGGAAGAGGTCGGGGTCTACACCGTCGCCGACGGCAAGATCACGCGGGCCGAGTTCTTCTTCGACACGTCGCAGATGGGCGGCTGACGCTCAAGCCCCGGCCTTGAGGCGGTACACCGCCGCGACGACGTCCTGCACGTCGTCGGGCCGGTCGCCGTCGTCGGCGTCGATCGCCAGCACGCGGTCGATCCACCGCACCGCGTCGGTCCGGTTCTCGCCGAGCTGCAACAGGACTTCTAGCGCTTCCCGTGCGAGCCCCCCGGAAGTGATCGCCCCGCGTTCGGGAGTTTCCCCGTACACGCCCTTGGCCCCTTGGCCCCTCGGCCCCTCGGCCCCTTCCGGATACGCCGCGGCGGCGACGAACGGCTCGACCTTGTCGCGCAGCGTCAGCACGATCGTCTCGGCCAGCTTCTTGCCGACCTCGGGCATGGTCTGGATCAGCTTCGCGTCGCGGTCGGCGATCGCGGCGGCCAGCGTCGCGGGGTCGAGCACCATCGCCCGCAGCGCCCGGCGGTGGCCGATGCCCTTGCACGTCACGAACAGCTCGAAGAACCGCTTGTCGTCCAACGTAAGGAAGCCCGCCAGGCGGGGGAACAGCGTCGCCCCCTGGGACGTGGCCTCGATGAAATTCAGCGTGTGCAGCGTGACCGTTTGCCCGGTCTTGACCGACAACCGGGTCGCCGCGAACGCGGGCAGCAAGGCCTCGTAGACCAGTCCTTGCCCCGGGTCGACATAGGCCGTCTCGCCCACGAGGTCGATCAACTGGCCGGTGAGTCGGGCGATCATGTGGGCATCGTAAAACGGTAAGACGGAAACCGCCAAGGACGCCAAGAGCGCCAAGGAATACAAAACATTTTCTTTGGAATCGCTGTCTTCCTTGGCGTCCTCCGCGTCCTTGGCGGTTCAACGCCTTGAACCCGTTACACTGCCGCGCATGGCCCAGGAAATCGCGCTCAAGTACGGCTGCAACCCGAACCAGCCGTACGCCCGAATCGTGCAGCCCGCCGCGGGGCCGGTCGGCGACGGGCCGCTGACCGTCGTCAACGGCAAGCCGTCGTACATCAACGCCCTCGACGCGCTGCGGGCCTGGCAGCTGGTCCGCGACCTACGGGCCGCCACCGGCAAGGCCGCCGCCGCGAGCTTCAAGCACGTCAGCCCCGCCGGCGCCGCTGTCGCCGGCGAACTGCCCCCGGAATTTTTCACGGCCTTCTTTTACGCCCCCCCCGACCGCGTCCCCGGCGGGGCCTACTCCCCCGCCGCCACCGCCTACGCCAAGGCCCGCAGCTCCGACCGCGTCGCGTCCTTCGGCGACTTCGTGGCCGTCTCCGAGCCCGTCGACCTCACGCTCGCCACCCTCCTCAAAGCCGAGGTCTCCGACGGCATCGTCGCCCCCTCCTACGAGCCCGACGCCTTCGACCTGCTCCGCCAGAAAAAGTCCGGCAACTACGTCATGCTCGCCATGGACCCCGGCTACGCCCCACCGCCCGTCGAGTCCCGCGTCGAGTTCGGCCTCACCCTCGAACAGTCCCACAACGATCTCGCGATCACCCCCGGAACCTTTGACCACCGCGTCACCCGAGCGAAAGACATTCTTCCGGGGGTGATGGAGACGCTGATCGTCGCGACGGTCACGCTCAAGCACACGCAGAGCAACTCGATCGCGGTCGGCTACGGCGGCCAGGCGGTGGGCATCGGCGCCGGCCAGCAGAGCCGGATCGCCTGCACCCGGATCGCCTGCGACAAGGCCGACCGCTGGCTGCTCAAGACCCACCCCAAGACGCTGGCCCTGCGTTTCGCCGACGGCTTGGCGAAAGCGGAAAAGGTCAACGCCCAGGACAACTTCGTGCGGTATCACGAGCTCAACGACGGCGAGCGCGACGAGCTGGCGAAGGCGATCACCGCCGGCCTCGACCCGATCACCCCGGACGAACGCCGGGCGTGGCTCGACCAACGGACAGGGGTGGTGCTCAGCAGCGACGCGTTCATCCCGTTCCGCGACAACCTCGACCGCGCCGCCGTGTCGGGCGTCTCGGTCGTCGCCCAGGCCGGCGGCAGCGCCCGCGACGCCGACGTCACCGCCGCCGCCGACGAGCACGGCATGGTCATGGCCCACACCGGCGTGCGGCTTTTCCTGCACTGAAAACCGTTTAACCGCCAAGGACGCGGAGGACGCCAAGCAAGGCAAAGAAACCAAGATTGGTTTTCTGCCTTCCTTGGCGATCTTGGCGTCCTTGGCGGTTCAATCCGTTTGGATCACAACGCCGCCTTCACCGCCGCCAGCGCCGCGTCGTAGTCCGGCTCCTCGGCGACTTCCTTGACCAGCTGGGTGTAGGTGATCTTGCCGTCGCGGTCGACGACGAAAACCTGGCGGGCCAGCAGGCCGATCTCCTTGATGCGGACGCCGTAGGCCTCGCCGAAGCGGTGGTCCTTGAAGTCCGAGAGGCACTCGACCGCCTCGACCCCGGCCGCGCCGCACCACCGCTTCTGCGCCATCGGCGTGTCGACGCTGACCGTGAGCACCACCACGTCGTCGCCGAGTTCGCCGGCCGCCTCGTTGAACCGCCGCGTCTCGGTGTCGCACACCGGCGTGTCGATCGACGGCACCGAGCAGATCAGCTTCACCTTCCCGGCGTAGTCCGCCAGCGACTTGTCGGACATGTCGCCCGCCTTGAGCGAGAAGTCGGGCGCGGCGTCGCCGACCTTCAGCTCATCGCCGAGCAGGGTCATCGGGTTGCCTTTGAGGGTCACGGCTTCGGCGCGTTCGGTCATGTCATGGGGTCCGGAGTACGGGGTCTGGGGTCTACCGCTCACCGCTCATCGCGGGATGGCGGCATTGTAGGAGTCGGCCGATCGGCGACAACCAGGCCGCGGGCCACGAGGAAATCGAGCACGGCATCGCGTCGGCCCAGGCCCTGCGGCATCGTGTCGTGGCCGGCACGGTAGTAGACGATCAGCGTCGCGTCGGCCGCGGCGGCGGCGTTGGCCTCGGCATGTCTGACGTCAATCACCCGGTCGTCGCCCCCGTGCAGGATCAACACGGGCCCCCGGAAGCCGCGTAAGACATCCTCGACCTCCAGGCGGTCCCGCACCAGCGAGCCCGGCAGGCGGGTGAGGTCTTGCGCGGCGTCGGCGGCGCTGGTGAACGTCGAGCTGAGCACCAGCGCGGCCGGCGGGTGGCGGTCGGCGAGCTGCGCCACGAACCCGCCGCCGAGCGATCGGCCGACGTAGATCAACCGCTCCGCGTCGACCCCCGGAAGCTCAACCAGCCGCTGCCGGAAGTGTTCGAGGTCGTCGAGTATCGCGGGCTGCGACGGCTTACCGCCCGACGGGGCGTATCCGCGGTACTCCGGCAGCAGCACCGACACGCCCCGGCGTGTCAGCCAGCCGAACTCGTGGGCCCAGCCGCCGATGAACTCGCCGTTGCCGTGACAGAAGATCACGGCGGGCCCGGGACGGTCGGCCGTCGCCCCCTCGCCGGGCAGGAAGATCGCCTCGACCGCCCCGCCCGGCACGTCGCGGGTCCACCGCTCGGCCCCCGCGGGCGGCGGCGGGGCCGGCACCCGGTCGAGCCAGACGCCCGGGTACATCATCGACCGCTGACAGCCCCACAGCAGCACCGCCACGCCCAACGGCAGCCCCACGACGACCGCCCCCAGCCGGGCCAGCCACCGACGCAGAGACACCGTAGATCGCCGCATGCGTGGACTCCGGGTAGCCGGCGACCGCTGCCGCCACGGCAACCCGGCTAAACTGTATCTCAACCCGACCCACCCGACTCGCACCCCGCTTCGCCAGGAGTTAGCCATGACCGCCACCGCCCCCAACGCCGCCGAGCCCCGCCACGGCCGAACCTACGCCCAGGTCACCGATACCGTCGGCCACACCCCGCTGATCCGCCTCAACCGCCTGGCCCCCGACAACGGCTCGAACGTCTACGTCAAGTGCGAGTTCTTCAACCCGCTCGCCTCGGTCAAGGACCGCATCGGCAAGGCGATGATCGAGGCCGGCGAGGCCTCGGGCGCGATCAACGCCGACACCCACATCGTCGAGCCCACCTCCGGCAACACCGGCATCGCCCTCGCCTTCGTCTGCGCCGCCAAGGGCTACCGCCTCACGCTGACCATGCCCGACTCGATGTCGCTCGAGCGGCGGTCGCTGCTCAAGGCCCTCGGCGCCGAGCTGGTGCTCACCGAAGGCACCAAGGGCATGAAGGGCGCGATCACCAAGGCCGCCGAGATCGTCGGCACCTCCGACAACGCCTTCATGCCCCAGCAGTTCGAGAACCCCGCCAACCCCGACGTCCACTACCGCACCACCGGCCCCGAGATCTGGAACGACACCGACGGCAAGGTCGACATCTTCG
>JBCCRT010000037.1:0-22076 GCA_039201235.1 Planctomycetota bacterium | reverse complement strand
CAGCGACTCGCAGCAGGCGACGTAGCAGGCGAGCGGGGCGACGATGGTCTTGCCCTCGCCGGTGCGCATCTCGGCGATCCGGCCCTCGCCGAGGACCATGCCGCCGATGAGCTGGACGTCGAACGGCCGGGCGCGGAACGGTGGGCGCGACTCGGGGTAGAGCGCCCGCACCGCGTCGTAGAACGCGTTGGGCACGTCGATCTGCAGGTGGCCCGGGGCGGGGGCGCCGCCCATGACTGGCTCGGGCTCTTTCGCGTCGGCCTCGGCTTTCAGTTTTTCGTACAGCGACCCCATGTCCGACGGCAGCTGCGACGGGTCGAACTTGTGCTCGTCGTTGAAAACGCTGCGGATGCCCACGGCCCGGTCCATTGCCTCGCGGGCGACGGCCATGATCTCGGGCAGCAGCGCGTCGCGGCCCTCGCCGTCGGCGGACCGTTTCCGGAACTCGGCGGTCTTGGCCCGCAGCTCGGCGTCGGTGAGCCGGCGGGTCGCGTCTTCGAGCGCGTTGATCGCGGCGACGCGTTTGTTGTAGTTCTTGATGACGCGCTCGTTGCGTGAGCCGAACACTTTGGCAAAGCCTTTGCCGACGGCCTGGACGACCATGGGGCACCTTCCGTTTCGGAGGGAGGAATATGGATGTTGGGATCAACCGGCCCGCACGCGCGAGCCCGGACACGGAACGCGAAGGTTCAGGACCGGACGGGCGGGGGCAGGTCGCGGAGGCCGAGGCTCGGCCGGAGACAGGGGGGGGCGGCCGCGGGGCCGACGGCGATCGCAGTAACCGACACGGCCGGCAGCACCGGCGGCGTATCGGCGGGCATCGGGGCGGTCACGGCCGCGGCCCCGGCAAGCGTCTTCGCGGCGTCGTTCAGGCAGGCGATCAGCGACGCGACGGCGGCCTCGGTGTCGGCCGCCACGCGGCGGTCGGTCCCCGCGGAGGCGACGCCGCCGGGCAGGGCGCCCACCCCCACCATCACGGCCGCTGCGAGGGCGAGGGCTGTCGGCGTGGCCGGCGTGGGGCGGCGGGATGTCTCGTCGTGGCGATCCATTACGAAGTGTCATTATCGACCGTCCCCACCCGCCGGGTCAAGGAAGACCGGCCGTTGATATCATCCGGCCATGAAAATCCACGAATACCAGTCCCGCGAGCTGCTTCAGAAATTCGGCGTGCCCGTCCCCGGCGGCGTGGTCGTCGAAAACGCCGACGAGGCCGAGGCCGCGTTTACCAAGCTCGCCGGCGACGGCGCGACGCTGGCGGTGGTCAAGGCCCAGGTCCACGCCGGCGGGCGGGGCAAGGGCGGCGGGGTCAAGCTCGTCCGCTCCGCCGCCGAGGCGAAGGAGGCGGCGGCGACGATCTTGAGCAAGCCGCTGGTGACGCCGCAGACCACGGCCGAGGGCGTGCCGGTCCACAAGCTGCTGATCGCCGACGGCGTGGACATCGAGAAGGAGTACTACCTCGGCGTGGTGGTCGACCGCGCCCGCGGCTGCCCGGTGATGATGGGCTCGTCCGAGGGCGGCATGGACATCGAGGAAGTCGCCGCGAAGACCCCCGAGAAGATCATCAAGGAGCCGATCGACCCCGCCGCGGGCTTTCAGGGCTACCAGGCCCGCAAGCTCGCCTTCGCCATGGGCTTCGAGGGCAAGCAGGTCGGCCAGGCGGTCAAGGTCATGATGAAGCTCGCCGCGCTGTTCGTCGCTACAGACGCGAGCCTCGTCGAGATCAACCCTCTCATTGTTACGCCGGCCAGTGAAGCCCACCCCGACGGCGAGGTTCTCGCGATCGACGCGAAGATCGACTTCGACGACAACGCGATGTTCCGGCAGAAGGCGATCAAGGCCCTCGAAGACCCCGAGGAGGTCGACGCCGCCGAGGCCAAGGCGTCGGAGTTCGGGCTCTCGTACATCAACCTCGACGGCAACATCGGCTGCCTGGTCAACGGCGCGGGCCTGGCGATGGCGACCATGGACATCATCAAGCTCCACGGCGGCGAGCCCGCCAACTTCCTCGACGTCGGCGGCAGCGCGACGCAGGAAGCCGTGACCGAGGCGTTCCGCATCATCCTCGCCGACGAGGGCGTGAAGGGCATCCTCGTGAACATCTTCGGCGGCATCGCCAAGTGCGACACGATCGCCAACGCCATCGTCGCGGCGGCGAAGGACGTGGGCTTCAGCGTCCCGCTGGTCGTCCGCCTCGAGGGTACGAACGTCGAGCCGGCCCGCGAGATCATCGAGGCCGCCAAGGCCGACATCCCCACGATGATCGTCGGCAGCAACCTGACCGACGCGGCGCAGAAGATTACCGCCGCGATCGCGGCCTGATTCAATTCTGAAATTCTGCCTGGTTTACCGGGGGTTCATCCGGAATTGGAATAACCGTTCCGCCGGGCCCGTTGGGTTCGCGGGGACCGGCTATTTGTTCAAACACCCAACCGGAGACCGACCGTGAGCATCGACCCCAACGGCAAAACCGTCCTGATCACCGGCTCGAACCGCGGCATCGGCAAGGCGATCGCCGAGGCGTTCCTCGCCGCCGGCGTGGCCAAGCTCTACGCCACGGCCCGCGACACGGACGACTTGGAACCTCTCGTCGAGGCCGGCGGGGGCCGGGTGACCGCCCTGCCGCTGGACCTCGTGGATACGGCGAGCGTCGCCGCCGCGGCCGACGCAGCGGGCGACGTGCAGGTCGTGGTTAACAACGGCGGAGTGCTGCGAGCGGGTGAACCGCTGTCCGGCGACGTCCTGAGCAACATCGACTTCGAGTTCGACGTCAACGTCAAGGGCCTGGTCCGCGTCGCCGAGGCGTTCGCGCCGATCCTCAAGGCCAACGCCACCGCCGACGCCCCGGCCGCGCTGGTGCAGCTCAATTCCGTCGCCTCGATCCGCAACTTCGCCGGCTTCACCAGCTACGCCGCGTCGAAGGCCGCCGCGTACTCCCTGACCCAGGGGCTGCGGGACGCGCTGTGTGACCACCACGTCCAGGTCGTGAGCGTCCACCCCGGGCCGATCGGCACGGACATGGGCGACGACGCGGGGTTCGACGACTCGATGACCGAGCCGCCGAGCGTCGTGGCGGACGCCGTGCTGGACGGCCTGCGCCACGGCAAATTCCACGTGTTCCCCGACAAGATGGCCCGCGACTTCTGGGGCGCGTATCAGGGCTTCGCCGAGGCGATCGTCGAGCCGTCGGTGTCGGAGGGCTGAGCCGCCGCCACCTTGCCGCCCGCCTCGTCGCGGTCGATCAGGCCGTCGCGGAGGCGGACGACGCGTTCGCAGTGGTGGGCGACCTCTTCGTCGTGGGTGATGACCACCACGGTCTGGCCCGCTTGGTGCAACTCTTCGAAAAGTTCGAGGATCGCGTCGCCGGTTTTGGTGTCCAACGCGCCGGTCGGTTCGTCGGCCAGCAGGATGCTCGGCTCGTTGACCAGGGCGCGGGCGATGGCGACGCGTTGCTGCTGCCCGCCGGACAGCTCGGCCGGGCGGTGGTCGAGGCGTTCGGCGAGGCCGACGCGGTCGAGCGCGGCGGCGGCCCGCTCCCGCCGCTCGGCCGGGGCGATGCCCTGATAGAACAGCGGGACCGCGACGTTATCGACGACCGCGAGCTGGGGGATCAGGTTGAACGCCTGGAACACGAAACCCAGCCGCCGGCCGCGGACCTTGGACAGCTGCTCGTCGGACATCTGGGCGACGTCCTGCCCGTCGAGCAGGTACCGGCCGGCGGTCGGGCGGTCGAGGCAGCCGATGATGTTCATCATCGTGGACTTGCCGCTGCCCGACGGCCCCATGATGGCGACGTACTGGCCCCGCGGCACGGTCAGGTCCACGCCCGCCAGCGCGTGGACCGGCGGGGCGAGCTTCGACTTGCGGTAGACCTTGGTGACCGCTTCGATCTGGGCGACGGGTCGGCCGTCGTCGGCTGGCATGGCTTGAGTTTATCGCGGGGGGGCACGCGGCCGGGAGCCGGGTTCCGGGGGCAGCGGTACGATGCCGCGATGCGTGACCCCCGCCTCGACGCCCTGGCCCGTGTGCTCGTGAACTACTCGACGGCCGTGCGGCCCGGTCAGCTCGTCCGCCTCGCGGGTGACCCGGTGGGCTTGCCGCTGATCGAAGCCCTCTACGAGCAGGTGTTGAAGGCGGGGGCCCACCCCGTCGTCCGCCTCGCCTCCGGCTCGCTGCAGGAGCTGTTCTACGAGCACGCCAACGACGAGCAGCTGAAACACGTCAACCCGCTGCAACTCGCGGAAATCGAGACGATCGACGCGTCGATCGGGCTCTGGGCCAGCACCAACACCAAGTCGCTGTCGCGGGTGGACCCCTGGAAGCAGGGGCTGGCGTCGGCGGCGCGGAAGCCGGTCACCAAGGTGTTTTTCGAGCGGGCCGCGAAGGGCGAACTCAAGTGGTCCGGCACGCAGTACCCCACGGCCGCCAGCGCCCAGGACGCCGAGATGTCCCTGGCCCAGTACGAAGATTTCGTGTTCTCGGCCGGCCACCTCGACGCCGACGACCCCGTCAAGGTTTGGCAACAGATCAGCGAACGCCAGCAGAGGGTCGTCGATTATCTGAACGGTAAACGGCACCTGCACTTCCAAACTTCCGGGGGCACGGACCTGCATGTCGATGTCGGCGGCATGACCTGGATCAACTGCGACGGCCACGAGAACTTCCCCGACGGCGAGGTGTTCACCGGCCCGAACCTCGACGCCGGCGACGACTCGCCCAGCCCCGGCGGGGTCAACGGCGTGGTGAAGTATTCCTTCCCCGCGGTCCACCACGGCCGGGAGGTCCACGACATCGAGCTGACCTTCGAGCGCGGCCGGGTCGTGGACGCCAAGGCGTCGAAGAACCTCGATTTCCTGATGGCGATGCTCGATCAGGACGAAGGCGCCCGCCGGCTCGGCGAGATCGCCATCGGCACGAACTACGCCATCACCGACTACACCAAGAACACGCTGTTCGACGAGAAGATCGGCGGTACGTTCCACGCCGCGGTCGGGGCCGGCTACCCCGAGACGGGCAACGCCAACGAGTCGGGCCTGCACTGGGACATGGTGTGCGACCTGCGTCCCCCGGAAGGCCAAGGCAGCGGCGGGACGATCACTGTCGACGGCGAGGTGATCTCGCGGGACGGCGAGTTCGTCTTCGACGGTTGGCCGGGGGGAGGAAATTAGCCACGGATGAACGCGGATGAGCAGGGATGACCAAGAGCCGCGCGTCGTGTCCCGCACGAACTTTTGTATGAACGATTCATGGACGTGCAGAAGACGTGATACGCCCATCACACATCCCTGTTCATCCGCGTTCATCCGTGGCTAATGCTTCCCGGCCTTCCCCCGCCCCGCCCGTTTGCCGTTGGCGGTGACGACTTTGCGTGACGAGACCGCTTGCGGGTCGGCATGGATGCGGGCGAGGGCCTTGTCGCGGTACTCGGGCGAGAGCTCGCAGCCGAGCCAGCGGCGGCCGAGGCGGTGGGCGACGGCGAGGGTGGTGCCGCTGCCGGCGAAGGGGTCGAACACCAGGTCGCCGGGGTTGGACGAACAACGGACGATGCGTTCGAGCAGCGCCTCGGGCAGCTGGCAGGGGTGCCACTGCTCGCGTTCCTTGAACGTCCCCGCCAGGCGTGACTGGTACCAGGTGTCGCCGCCGGGGTCGAAGCAGCCTTCTGCCTGCGCGTCCTGCGGGCGGACGTGCCAGTCAGCTGTCGCGGGGAACCGCAGCGCCCAAGTGTCGTCGGGCAGCTTGCCGCGCGGGTTCTGGCGGGCGTCGTTGTAGGTGGTCATCCGGGCCGAGGGCACCGCCACGGCGTCGTAGTTGAAGGTGAACGGCGGCGACCGGGTCAGGTTGCTCCGCGGCTTCCCTGCTTTCGTCAACGCCGCACCGCCGACGCAGTAGAACAGGTGGGCGTGGCTGCGGTTGAACTTGGCCTTGCAACGCTGGCCGAACGTGTAGTGCCAGACGATCCAGTTGCGGAACAGCAGCTTGCCTTGCCGCTGGAGTTGCTTGAGGTGGATGCGGGTCTCGGCGGCGTACTCGTCGCCGATGAGGACGTAGAGGCTGCCGGTCGGCCGGAGCAGGTCGGCCGCGGCGTCGATCCAGGCGTAGGTCCAATCGAGGTAGTCGTCGTCGGGCCGGCGGTCGACGTAGTGCCCGTCGTACTCGAACCCGATGTTGTAGGGCGGGTCGGCGAAGACCAGATCAACCCCCTGAAATGTGGGGTCAGCGGCCCAGCGCTGCATGTGTTCGACGCAGTCGCCGACCGCGATCGTGCCCTGGGCCGACGCTTGGTCTCGGGGCGGCTTGTGCGGGCGGGGTCGGGGCATATCCGGAGGCCAGTGTACCGGGCGCGCCACATCGCCGAGAGGCGTTAGGATCCCGGCATGATCGACTTGCGACGGGTCATCGGCCTCGGCGTGGCGGGCAACTTCGCCGGGCACCTCGAGCAGGCGGGCGAGGCGTCGGACTTTGTCGGCGTCGCCGCCGCGGCGGGCCGGCCGAAGGGGGTGTTTCCGTTTTACGTCCCGCCCCCGGAAGTGGGCGATGCGGAACACTTCCTGCACACCTATCCACTGTCCCGTGACACGATCGATCACCCCGGCACGCTGGACGGCCGACCCGCGAAGCTGCAGATCGAGCCGGAGCTCGCGCTGCTCTGCAAGCTGGCTTACGACGCCGACGGCGCGGTGGCCGACGTCACGCCGACGCACTTCACCGCGTTCAACGACTGTTCGACCCGCCGGCCCGACGCGACGAAGATCAGCCAGAAGAAGAACTGGGGCCCGAACACCCAGGGTCTGGCCGACGACCCGTGGATCAAGCTGGACCGCTTCGCCCCCGGCGGCGTGCTCGATCGCTTCCGGCTGGCGAGTTTTCTCAAGCGTGGGGGGACGCTGCATCCGTACGGCGAGGACGCCCCCGTCGCCGGGCCCGACGGCTACGGCACGATGTACGGCGACCTGATCGACTGGCTGATCGACCGGCTCAACCACCAGCCAGACCACGGGCCCTTGGAAGACCTTGCCGGTTGGCTTCGCCGCGCCGGCCGGCCGACGCACGCGGTCGTGGCCATCGGCGCGACGCGTTACTTAGCCTTTGGCGAGGCGAATTTTCTAGAACCGGGGGACGAGTCGATCGTGGTGGTGTACGACGCGCAGGTCCACCCCCCGGAAGCGCCACCCGGTTTGTTGGAGCTTCCGGGGGACGGCCGGACGCTCGCGGTGCTCCGGCAGCGGGTCGTTTTACGTGAGGCGTAGCCGTGGGCCGGCATGTTACGCTGCGGCGATGAAACCGATCGTGCTGGTCACGGAGCGTCTGGACGACGGCTGCGCCGCCTGGCTCGCGGAGCGGGCGGACTTGCGTTGGGTGGCCCACAACGACCGCGACGCGATGGCGGCCACGCTGCCCCTGGCCGAGGGCTTGGTGGTGCGGACGTACACGCAGGTCGACGCGTCGCTTTTGGCGCAGGCGCCGAAGCTCCGGGTCGTCGGCCGGGCGGGCGTGGGGTTGGACAACTTCGACCTGCCCGCCTGCCACGCGGCGGGGGTGGCGGTCGTCTACACCCCGGACGCCAACACGCAGGCGGTGGTCGAGTACGTCTTCGGGCTGATGCTCGATCACTTCCGTCCGCGCACCGACATCCCGGTCGGGGCCGACGCGGCGGCGTTTCATGCGCTGCGGCAGACGGAGGTCGGCCGGCAACTCGACGAGTTGACGCTCGGGGTCCTGGGCTGCGGCCGGATCGGCACGCGGGTCGCGGCGATCGCCCACGCGGTGGGCATGAACCTGCGGGTCTGCGACCTCAAACCCGAGCCGGAGCTGCGCAAGACGCTGGCGGCACCGTTCGATTACGTGGACCACACGACCCTCTACGCCGAGAGCGACATCGTGACGGTCCACGTCGACAACCGGCCCAAGAACCGCGGGCTGATCGACGCCACGGCGTTGGCGCGGATGCGGCCCGATGCGCTGCTGATCAACGCCGCCCGCGGCATGCTGGTCGACCACGCCGCCCTGCTGCGGTGGCTCGACGAACGGCCCGAGGCCTCGGCGATCCTAGATGTCCACGATCCCGAACCGCCCCCGGGCGATTCGCCGCTGCACGGCCGATCGGACGTGAGGCTGCTACCCCACCTCGCGTCCCGCACCGGCACCGCGCTCAAGAACATGAGCTGGGTGGTCCGCGACGTCGCCGCCGTTCTCGCCGGGGAAGGGCCCAGGTTTCCGGCGGAGTAGACCCGTCCGCGCAGATATCGTGCCGCCTTGTGGGCCGAGTTGCCGCTTTTTTCGACACGCTTTCCGCGGCCGGTGGTTTTAGGCGCAAGTCTGTCTGGAGCTGCCGATCAAGTGGGCGTGGCCGACACACTAAGTCGTGCTGTAAAAACGAGATAAATAAGTTTTATTGCCGTTTTCTCGTTGACTTGAGATGGCTTACGGCTAAGATCTATTACATACCAATTACCCCCACCCGCATGGCCCGCAATGGGCTGTGCACCCCTCTCTAGCGGTCAGGCTTCCCCACCTGGCCGCTTTTTTTTGCGCGGATCGGGGCGGCGTGACTTCGTCGGTGGTTCTCGGATCGCCGTCAATCCGATCGGCCTGACGGGGACAGCACCGCCTGGGCGCCATCTTGGCACCCGGGCATTTGGCCTGCGGATGCCTGATCTCTTGGTCAATGAAGGACTTAACCTCAACCTGATGGGGGACGATCCCGGGCACGCCCCGTGCGTATGGTTAGCTGCGAGCCGAGCCCGCGGTGGGCGGTTCTCGCCCCGGGCCAAGTGCTCCGGTACCCGACCCGAACCTTGAGACTTCAACCATGACCCGCTTCATCAACACGACCAAGACCGCCGTGCTCATGGGCGCGATGTTCGGCCTCGTTCTCGCGGCCGGCTACGTCTTCGGCCAGGGACAGGGCCTGCTCATCGCCTTCTTCCTGGGCGGGGCGATGAACCTGGTGGCATTTTTCTTCTCGGACAAGATCGCCATCAAGTCGATGCGTGGCCGGGAGGTCGACGCGTCCACCGCGCCAGACCTGATCGAGATGGTGAGCCGGCTGGCCCGCAACGCCGAGCTGCCGATGCCGAAGGTCTACGTCTGCCCGCAGCAGGCGCCCAACGCGTTCGCCACGGGCCGGTCGCCGAAGAAGGCGGCCGTGGCGGTGACGCAGGGGGCGCTACAGATCCTCTCGTACGACGAGTTGGAGGGCGTGATGGCCCACGAGCTGGCGCACGTGAAGAACCGCGACACGCTGACGAGCACGATCGCGGCGACGATCGCCGGGGCGATCTCGGCGCTCGGCTGGGTGTTCATGTTCGTCGGCGGCAACCGCGACGTGCACCCGCTGGTCGCGCTGGTGTTCGTGCTGGTGGCCCCGATCGCGGCGGGCATCATCCAGATGGCGATCAGCCGCAGCCGGGAGTTCGTCGCCGACCACGACGGCGCCGAGATCGCCGGCTCGCCCCACGGCCTGATCTCCGCGCTGCAGAAACTCGAGATGCAGGCCCAGCGCATCCCGCTGGCCAACGAGAACCCGGCCCAGAACCACATGTTTATCGTCGCCCCGCTCAACGCTCTGGGCGGCGGCGGCAAGGGCCTCGCCGACCTCTTCCGCACCCACCCCCGCACCGAGCAGCGGATCGCGAAGCTCCGCGAGATGGCGTAAGCCATTCGGGTTGATCCAAACTCCACCCGGAAGCCCACGGATTCAATCCGTGGGCTTCTTTTGGTACACCGCGGCGTGCTGTTTCACGAGTTCAACAAAGCGCTCACCGCGTTCTTCGTAGTTCGCAAACTGGTCCCACGACGCACAGCCGGGTGAGAGCAGCAGCACCTCGCCGGGCGACGCATCCGCGAGGGCCATGGGCACCGCCCGGTCCAGCGTTTCGCATGGTATCGCTCGACCGCCGGCGGCTTCAACGAGGTCTGCGATCGCGCCGCCGGTCGCTCCGAGGGTATACGCCGTAGCGCCCTTCATGGCGACAAACTCTGCGAGGTCGGTGAAGTCCGAACCCTTGTCGTAGCCGCCGAGGATCAGCCGGACTTGCCCCATGTCGAAAGCCTCCACCGCGAGGCGGGCGGCCTCCGGCGTGGTGCTCTTTGAGTCGTTGTAGACCCTCACATCGTTGATTTCGCCGACCGCTTCCAGGCGGTGTGGGAGCCCGGGGAAATCATGCAGGGCCGACCACCAGTCGGGCAGCCGACTCTCGCGGTCGTCGGGCAGCAGGGCGTAGTCGACCGCGTGGGCCGCCAGCCGGGCGTTGATTTGGTTGTGGCGACCGGGTAGGCCGGGCACGACGTCGGGTTCATCGAGCCACCACCGGTCGCCCGCCCCGCCGAAATCGGCCCAGCGCAGAACCCGCGGTTCGACTAGGTCGTGCACCACCGGGCCCGCCACCGCGGCGTCGTTTTCCGTGTGCCGTTGGAACGACAAGATCGCCTGCTTCGCCGCGATGTAGTTCTCCATCGTGCCGTGCCAGTCGAGGTGGTTGGGCGAGATGTTGGTGATGACCGCGATGTGGGGTGACCAGCGGTCTTCGCGCAGGCCTTCGAGCATAAAGCTCGATAGTTCCAACACGACCCAGTCGTCGTCGCGGATCAGATCGACGGTGGGCAGCAACGACCCGCCGATGTTCCCGCCCATCCACACGCCGGGGCCCTCGATTTGCCGTTGCGTCTGTCCGTCGTACGGGGTCTCGCCGGCCTGGCCCAGGACCTTGCGGAGGATGTGGGCGGTCATCGCGGTGGTGGTGGACTTGCCGGCGGTGCCGGTGATGCCGATGGTCTTCAAGCGGTTGGGCAGGTGTCGGACCAGCAGGCGGATCTCGCTGGTGATCGGCTTGTCCGCTTCACGGGCCGAGGCAACGAAGGCGTTGTCGGGTCTGACTGCGGGGTTGACGACGAGCAGGTCGCAGCCGGTGAAGTCCTCGGCCCGGTGTTCGCCCAGCCGGTAACGCACCGCCCCGCCGGCTTCGAGGTCGGCGAGCTTGGCGAGGGAGTCGGTGAGCTGTTCCGCCGGTGCGGTATCGGTGACGAGGACGTGGGCCCCGCGTTCGGCGAGGAAGCGGGCGACGCCGACCCCGCCGCCGAAGCGGCCGAGGCCCATGACGGTGACGCGTCGGCCGGCGTAGTCGGCGGGAAAGGTCGGCATCGGCCGCGGGCTCAGCTCGAGGGGTCGCCGATCGCCTGGCGGGCGTTGCCGATGTGGTACTGGTCGAGGGTGATGCCGGGGGGCACGGCCCAGTAGACGTAGAGGCGGTCGCCGTCGCGCAGGTCGTTGAGCGGCAGGTCGGTGTTGTGGGTCAGGCTCGACCCGGAGTCGGCGCGGACGCGTTGCCGGCCGTCGGCCATCTGCAGCGAGTAGGCGAAGGGCTGATACCGCCGGCCGGCGGTGTCGGTGAGGTAGATCTCCTGGCGGTTACCCTGGGGGGTGCCGGTGTTGTCGGGGGTGTGGCGGGCGAGTTCGAGCCTCACCGGCCGGAGGCTGGGGCTGACCGCCATCTGGTGGTAGCTGTTGCCGCGTTTGCCGGTGGTATCGTTGCTGGTGGCGTTGCCGGAGACGATGGCCTCGTCTTCGTCGCCGCCGCTGCCGGTGATGCCGGTGATGCCGTTCTTGGAGATGCGTCGGGGCAGGTCGCTGGTCTCGGCCAGGGCGACGACGCGGTGGGTGGCGTAGCCGACGGGCACGGTGTCGACGGCGTTCTCGCGGTTATTGGCCGGGCGGGCGGGGGCGGCGGCCCCGGCGGCGTCGGGGTCGGCGAGCGGGCCGACGATCCGGGCGAACTCGATCGCTTCGGGCGTCTGGGCCTCGGGCAGCGGCAGGCGGGTGTTGCGCACCATGAGAAATTGTGTCTGGGCGTCACGGGGCACGGCGAAGAACCAGGTGATGTCGATGCGGGGGAACCCGGCCGAGGAGGCGAAGATGCGGTTGTCGTTGGTGGGGTAGAACGCCGGCTCACCGCTGGGCTCGGCGTGGGAGAAGCCGACCGGCGGGAGCGTTTCCCACGGCCGGTTGCCCCGGCCCACAAGGAGGCGGACCTGCGTCGGCGGGACGCGGAGGATCTTGTCGCCGTCGTACGTCGCGGTGCCCTCGGCGTTCTCCCACCGGGTCTGGACCGCGACGATCGGCCCGCCGGCGACGCGGTTGCGCTGGGCGGTGAGGTAGTCGTTGACCTCGCCGCCGACGCCGGGCAGCCGGTCTTCGGCGAACACCAGCTGACCTTCGTCGGCGACCCGGACGGTCTGGGGGTCGGCCACCAGCGACTGGTTGGGGTCGTAGAACTTCGCCAGCCGGTGGACGACGGCCTGCTTGTCGGGCTCGGGCAGGTAATAGGCCAACGGCGTCGCGCTGCTGAACGCGCCGGTGGACAGCCGGCCGAAGAAGCCCGCGGCGAGGGAATCGGCCTTGAGCCACAGGCCGCCGCCTTCCTTGGGCGCGACCGAGCCGTTGCTGAAGACCTCGTAGGGCTGCACGCCCCCGATGGCCGGCGGCAGGGGCAGGAACCCGATGCCGATGACCGCGACCCCGGCGGTGAGCGTGCCGCTGGCCGCGCCGACCGCCCCGCCGACGACCTGGTCCGCCAGCCGGGGGAACTTCACGTTGCCCCGCACCAGCCGGTCCACCGCCAGCCGTAGCCCGATCAGCAGCACCGCGAACGGCAGCACCAGCCCGACGCCCCAGGCGTAGGTCGGCATGACGCCCATCAGAAGCGCGTAGACCCACAGCTCCCAGAACGCGAACGCCAACGCCCCGGCCACCACCACCACCAGCAGGTGCAGCAGGGCCGAGAACAAGCCGTAGGTCGCCCACATGACGGCCATGCCGAAGACGAACGCAACGATGATCAGGTTGAGGATCATTTTCCGCTCATCACCCGGGTGACTTCCTTGATGTCCGTGATGCCCTCGACGACTTTGGTCAGGGCCGCCTCCTGGAGGTAGAGCATTTTCTGTTTACGCAGGTAGAGCCGCAGCCCGTCGATCTCGTTGGCGGCGAGGTACTGGGCGGCCTGGTCGTCGATGATCATGAGCTCGAAGACGCCGACCCGGCCGCGGTAGCCCAGGCCGTGGCAGTCGGGGCAGAGGATTTCCTTGTCCTTGGCCATGACCTTGCCGGAGCTGCGGAACAGCTCGCCGACGCGGTCGGCCGGGAGATTGAGTTTTTTCAGCGCCGCCGGGTCGGGGGTGTAGGGCACGCGGCAGGTCGGGCACAGCCGGCGGAGCAGCCGTTGGGCGAAGACGGCCCCCAGGCCCTCGGCCACACGCGGCGGGTCGCCGACCTGTTTGAGCCAGAACCGCAGGGCGGTGAGCGTGTCGGGCTGGTCGATCGGGGCGTAGACCCGCGCTTGCGGCGCGCTGTCGGCCAGCAGGCGGGCGGTCTCGTCGTCCGGCGGTTTGTCGATCATCACAACGTTCGGGTCGGACCGCAGCAGGGCGGCGAGCTGCTCCTGGTAGGCCGACGCCGCCTTGCCGCGGGGGATCGTGTTGTGGTCCACGCCCTCGAGCTCGAAGAGCACCTCTTCCTCGAGGGTCACGACGCTGGAGGTGTACGGGTCGTGCTCCTGCAGCAGGCTGTAGAGCGTGGTGCTCTGGCCCTGCAGCGGCGGCGAGGCGACGAGCACGGCCTTACGGTTGTGCCCGAGCAGTTGCTTGACGGCCGCGAACTGGTTGGGCGCGAAGCCCAGGTGCGCGAGCGGCACGTTGCTCGAGCGCTCGGGGTCGATGGCGATCTGCATCTGCAGGCCGCGGGTCGAGCCGGCGGAGACGAGCTTCAGCTCGTGCCGGCCGTGGTCCTCGACGTCGATCGACAGCGTGGCCTCCTGCTTGCGGCGGCGGTCCTCGACGTCCATGCCCGAAACACCCTTGATGTAGTCGATCAGCTTGACCGCCTCGGCCGGCTCGGGCGCTTCCTGCGGGTAGCGCACGCCGTCGATGTGGACGCGGTACTTGGCCTGCTGGGTGTCGACCGTCAGGTCGATCTGGCTGGCGTTGCGCGGCAGGGCGAAGCCCATGAGCGCGTCGAGGACCATGTAGGCCCCGAGCGCCGGCTCGCCCGGCGCGGGGATCGGCACGGCCGCGCCGTCCGCGTTTTTCATGGTCAGCTTCGCCTTCTCCTGCTGCTTGGCTTCCGCCGCCGCGGCCCGCTTCTGCCGGAAGGAGTCGAGGTCGGCGGTCCAGCGCTCGGCCTCGGGTACCTGCTGGTTGCGGTAGTAGACGTAGCCGCCGACGCCCCCCGCCAGGATCAGCAGACCCAGCGGGTAGCCGAGCCAGAAAATCGGCAGCAGCAGCATCGCCCCGAAGCCCAGCACCGCCGCGCCGAGCTGTGCAAAATTGAAGGTTTCGCGTTTCAGGTAGTAGAACCCCGCGTCCTTGTCGAGCTGCGTCACCACCCAGCCCCAACCCGCCGCCGCCGCCAGCACGAGCACCGGCTTGACGAAGCTCATCAGGAACACAGACTGGGCGAGGGTGGGGGTCATTTTTGATTTTTGATTTAGCGTCAGGAGACGCTGTTGAGGCCGTTTGATTTTTGATTGAAATGAATCACAGCGACACGTCCGGTTTCAGGTTGCCCTTGGCAATCAAAAATCCTCAATCCAAAAATCAAAAATGATCACACGCTGATCCCCCGCAGCCGCATCTTAATCTCTTCGGGCGACGCGGCGTTCGCGGCGGCGACCCGCGGGTGGATGTAGTTGGTCTCGACCAGCTCGACGAGGCTGTCGACGTACGTCCGCATCCCCGCGTCGCGGCTGTCCTTGATGACTTTTTCCAGCTCCTCTTCCCGGCCGTCGAGGATGTACTTCCGCACGGGCGGGCTCTGCAGCAGCACCTCAACCGCCGGGACCCGCGGCAGGTCGTCCTTGATTGTCGGCAGCAGCTTCTGGTACACGAACGCCTGCATCTGGTAAGCGAGGATCGAGCGGATCGCCTCGCGTTCCTCGTGTTCGAACAGGTCGTAGATCCGGCTGAAGGCCTGGCTGGCGGAGGAGGCGTGGATCGTGCCGAAGACCAGGTGCCCGGTCTCGCTGGCCTGCAGCGCCGCCTCGAACGTCTCCTTGTCGCGCATCTCGCCGATGAGCACGACGTCGGGGTTCTCGCGGACCATGCCGCGCAGCGCGGTCGGGAAGTCGGGGACGTCGAGCCCGATCTCACGCTGGTTGATCATCGCCTTCTTGTCTTCGAAGAGGTACTCGATCGGGTCTTCGATGGTGAGGATGTGGCAGGCGCGGTTCTGGTTGATCCAGTCGAGCATCGCCGCGATGGTGGTTGACTTGCCCGAGCCGGTGACGCCGCAGAGCAGGACCAGCCCCTGGCGGGCCTCGACGATGCGGTTCATGACCTCGGGCAGGTGCAGCTGATCGAAGCCCAGGATCTCGTTGCTGACCCGCCGGGCGGCGATGGCGGAGCGGCCGCGGGTCAGGAAGATGTTGACGCGGAAGCGGTGCGACTCGCCGTCGACGTCGAAGTCGCAGCCGAGGTCCAGCGACCCGTGGTCGGCGTACTGCTGGACCTGCTCCGGGGTCAGCCCGTCGTGGATCCAGCGGTTGAACTCTTCGATCGTGGGGGGCCGCGTGTCGAGCGACTTGAGCTCGCCGCGGAGCCGCAGCTTCGGCGCCTGGCCGCCACGCATGATCAGGTCCGAGCTCTCGAACTTGACGGCGGCCTTGAAGTACTTGGCCAGCGGGGTGTCGGCCAGGGTTTCGTGTAGCTCCAGGGGATCGCCGGCGACGACCGATTCGTGCGGGCTTGATGTCTTGCTCAAGGTCGGGCCTCGCGGGGCTTGGGATCAGGGGCAGAAATACAAAGCGGGGCCGCCCGGAACGTCGGGCATTCATGCTCGCCCCAAGCCCGCCATGCGTCAAGCCAACCCGCCCCAGCCTGTGGCGATCCGTCTTTGAACCACCACGGAGATGAGGAGGCACGGAGACACGGAGAAAACCAATGACCTGTTTGCGGTCACATAACCTGCTTGATTCCTTCCTCCGTGTCTCCGTGCCTCCTCATCTCCATGGTGGTTCGTAAGCCCGTTTCGTGAAGCTCACGAAACCGTGTCGTCCACCGCGCCGCCGTCTACCGGCCGGACCGCCAGACCCGCCGCCGCCAGCGCCGCTTTCGTCTCGGCGATCGTGTACTCGCCGTAGTGGAAGATGCTCGCCGCCAGCACCGCGTCCGCCCGGGTCTGACGCAGCACGTCGATCATGTGCCCCGGGTTCCCGCAGCCCCCGGAAGCCACCAGAGGCACGTCCAGCGCGGCGATCAGTTCCGTCACTTCCAGGTCGTACCCCTCTTTCGTCCCGTCAGCGTCCATGCTCGTGAGCACGATCTCCCCCGCCCCCAGCTCGACCACCCGCTCGGCGTACGGCAGCGCCTCCAGCCCCGTCGGCTTCCGGCCGCCGTGGGTGTGGACCTCGAAAACATGATCCCCCCTGCCGACCCATACCGGCGTCTTCCCGGTGCGACGCATGAACTCGTCCGCCGGGACCCGCTTGGGGTCGATGTTCACCACCGTCGCGCAGCGGCCGAACCGCCGAGCGGTCTGCCGCACGATGTCCGGGTCCAGCACCGCCGCGGTGTTGATGCTCACCTTCTCCGCCCCGGCCCGTACCAACGCGGTGACGTCGTCGATCGTCCGGATGCCGCCGCCGACGGTGAACGGCATGAAGCACCGCTCCGCCACCCGCCGCACCATGTCGTGCGTGATGGCCCGCCCCTCGTGGCTGGCGGTGATGTCCAGGAACACCAGCTCGTCGGCCCCGGCCTCGTCGTACTGTTGCGCGATCTCGACCGGGTCCCCCGCGTCCCGCAGCTCGACGAAGTTCACCCCCTTGACCACCCGCCCGGCCTTGACGTCCAGACACGGGATGACGCGGTGGGTCAGCACCCCCGGAATATACCGTTGAGACCGGCACCGCCCCCGCCGGCGATCGCACGCAAGCGTGTCGGCCGCGGTTAAACTCCCCGGTCCATGAGCGACCGACGCGTGTATCTCACCGGGGCCGGCCCCGTCAGCGGGCTGGGATTCGGGATCGAGTCCAATCTGGCCGGCCTACGGGACGGGGCCTCGGCGATCGGGCCGGTGCGGGCGTTCGACGCCTCGGCGATCGGCTGCCCCGTCGCCGCCGAAGTCGCGGCCGACTTCAAGGTGCGTGACTACGTCCCGAAGAGCTACCGCAAGGCGACAAAGGTGATGGCCCGCGACATCGAGCTGGCGGTCGCCGCGGCCGACCTCGCGGCCCGCGACGCCGGGCTGGTCACCCCCGGCACCCGGGCGGGCGACGAGCCGACGACCTACGACCCCGATCGGGTGGGCTGCCACATCGGGGCCGGGCTGATCGCGGCGGACCTCGACGAGCTGACCGCAGCGCTGGTCACGTCGGCGGGTGAAGCCGGCGACGATTTCGACCTCGGCCACTGGGGCCGGGAGGGCATGCACCAGCTCACGCCGCTGTGGCTGCTCAAGTACCTGCCGAACATGCTGGCGTGCCACGTGACGATCATCCACGACGCCCGCGGGCCGTCCAACACCATCACGTGCGGGGAGGCTTCCGGGGGGCTGAGCGTGGGCGAGTCGCTGCGGGTGATCCAGCGGGGCCAGGCCGACCTGTGTTTCTGCGGCGGGGCCGAGAGCAAGCTCAACCCGATGGCGTTTCTGCGGCAGGTGATGACGGGCCGGCTCGTGGCGGACGCCGACACGCCGGTGAAACCCTTCGACGAACACGCCGCCGGCGGGGTCGTCGGCGAGGGCGGCGGCATCGTCACCCTCGAGGCCGCCGAGGCCTTCGAGAAGCGCGGCGGAAAGCCGGGCGACGCTTACGCCGAGCTGCTGGGCTTCGGGGCGTCGCAGACGATCCACCCCGTGGCCCGCAACCGCACGCCCGATCCCGACGGCCTGGGTATCGCCGCCGCGGCCCGCGCCGCCTTACGTGAAGCCGGTCTGGGGCCTGATGACATCGACCTGATCTTCCCCTTCGGCCTCGGCCACCCCGACTGGGACCGCCCCGAAGCCGCCGCGTTAACCGCCGTCTTCGGCGACCGCCTCGGCCACGTCCCCGTGCTCACCCCCAAGGCCCACGTCGGCAACCTCGGCGCCGGCTCCGGCGGGTTCGACCTCGCCCTCGCCGCCGCGGTTTTACGCGACCAACAGCTCCCGCCGATCACCAGCCGCGACACGCCCCGGCCCGGCTTCGGCGCGACCGCCGCCGAGCGTCTCGACACCGCCCTCGTCCAGGCCACCGGCCTCGGCGGGCAGAACACCGCGATCGTCCTGCGTAAGGTATGAACACTTAATCCATCGCGGGCTTACCGCCGTCCGCGAACGATGGCCTTGGAGAATCATCATGATCCACCCCGCCGCCGACGAACCTTCCGATCTGGTTCAACGGCTGCAACATGCGATCGAGCAGCAGCGTGAAGTCACCCGACTGATCCGCGAGCAAGCGGAGCAGGGGCACGACTCGCCCGCGCAATTGCGTGCCCGGCGGCGGGCGGCGTGGGCCGACTTGCGTGGCACCGTGACCTATCGCGGCGATATCGTCGCACCGCTGGGGGTGAAGTGGGACGCGGCCGAGTGATCCTGCTCGATACGTACGCCTGGGTCTGGCTCCTCGATGACCCGACGCGTTTACCCGGCGATACGCTTGATCGTATCGAAACCGAAGACCTGGTGGCGGTGAGCACCATCAGTTGCTGGGAAATCGCCATGCTCTGCGCGAAGGGTCGGGTTGGGCTTTCCCGACTACTCGACGCTTGGATCGAGCAGATTCGGCAAGCCCCCCGCTACGAATTCATTCCTCTGAGCCTCGAAGCCGCCAAGCTCGTCGGCGGGACGCAAATCGACTGGCCGCACGGCGACCCGAGTGATCGCATGATCGTCGCCACCGCGATCGATCTCGACATCCCGCTGGTCACCGCCGACCGTCAGATTTAATCGATCCCCGAGATCACCACCATTTGGTAACGCCATGACTAAACCCCGCATCGTCATCACCGGCATGGGCTGGATTACGCCGCTCGGCCACGACCTCGAGACCGTCTGGAGCGGCCTGCTGTCCGGCGCGTCCGGCGTCGACCGCACGACCCACTTCGACGCCTCGACGTTCCCCACGACGTTCTCGGCCGAGGTCAAGGATTACGACTGGACCCGGTATGTCGCCGACCCGTCGCTGCACGAAGGGGTGGGGCTCAACACGGGCTTCGCGCTCGGGGCCGCGGCGCAGGCGTGGCGGCAGTCGGGCCTGGGCGACCACGCCGGGCTCGACCGCGAGCGGATGGGCCTGTACCTCGGGGCGGGCGAGGGGACGCTGGACTTCGCGCCCTACATCGCCGCCAACCTCCGAGGCTGGGACGCCGACGCGCGGGCGATCGACGGCCGGGCGTGGGGCGGGGCTGCGACGACGCTGATGACCGCCGACCGCGAGATCGAGCAGGAGCCGAACATGGCGCTGGCGCACCTGGCGCTCGAGTTCGGCGTCCGCGGCCCGGCGTACAACTGCCTCACCGCCTGCGCCGCCTCGACCCAGGCGATCGGCGAGGCCCGCGAGATCCTGATGCGCGGCGACGCCGACGTCATGCTCACCGGCGGCACCCACACCATGATCCACCCGCTCGGGGTCACCGGCTTCAACCGCCTCACCGCCCTGTCGAACCGCAACGACGACCCGACCACCGCCAGCCGGCCGTTCTCCGCCGACCGCGACGGGTTCGTCATGGGCGAGGGCGCGGGCATCATCGTTTTGGAAACCGAAGACCATGCCCGTAACCGCGGCGCGGCGGTCCTCGCCGAAGTCGCCGGCTACGGCAGCACCGCCGACGCCTACCGCATCACCGACATCCACCCCGACGGCCGGGGCGCCGCGGCCGCCATGCGTCAGGCCCTCCGCGGCGCGGGCGTCGAACCCTCCGCGGTCGACTGGATCGCCGCCCACGGCACCTCGACCAAGGAAAACGACTCGATCGAAACCCGCGCCATCAAGGCGGTCTTCCAGCCCGGCGACGACCCTTCGGTGGTACCGCCGGTGAGCTCCATCAAGTCGATGATGGGCCACCTCATCGCTGCCGCCGGCGTGGTGCAGGCGATCGCCGCGGTGCTCGCGATCCGCGACGGCAAGCTGCCGCCGACCGCCAACCTCACCACCCCCGCCCCCGAGCTCGACCTCGACTACGTCCCCCGCGAGGCCCGCGACCTCACCGGCCGGGCGTCGGGCGACGGCTCCGGCGTGGACGTCTGCCTGTCCAACAGCTTCGGTTTCGGCGGGCAGAACGACACGGTCGTGTTGCGTCGTTACCGTGCGTGAGCAAGCACAAAAGAAACCCACGCTCGTCGAGCGTGGGCTTCGGGTGATCTGGTTATCGAGCGTCGGCTCAGTCCTTCTCGACTTCGCTGGCGAGTTTCAGGACGTTGCCGCTGTCGTCCTTGTCGTTCTCGATGTAGAGCGCGGGGTCGTCTTTGGAACCTTCACGCGTGACCTCGCTGCCCTCGATCTTCCGGGTGGTCTTCTTTTCGAAGATGCTCTTCACGGTGCCGTGTCCGTACGAGTCGCCGTACTTCCACTTCACGTTATCACCTTCGCTGAATTTCGTGTCGGCCATGTCGGTCTCCTTCCGGGTGAATGATGACCAACGGTAGGAGGACTCGAATGGGCCGTGAAGCTGCGGCGGCATGGTTTCAGGTCGGCGTCACTCCTTGCTGCGGGCGAGCATCTGGGCGGTGTCCTGGGCCGCGTCTTCCAGCATCTCGTCGCGGCTGTCGCCGTAGGAGTCTTCGCGGATCTGCGAGGACTTGAGCAGCGTGGCGGTCATGCCGTTCTCGAGCAGGATCTCGGCCTTGAACTTGTTCTTGGTCCGGCCGGTCCAGTAGCTGTACCGTGATTTGCTGTAGTCGTAGATCTGGCCGCGGAGCACGACCTCGTCGGCCTGGCCGAGCGGGGCGTCGGCGATCCGCACCGTGGTGAACGCGTCCTCGAAGCGGTCGGCCAGCTCGTCGACCAGCTCCTCGGCGAACTCCTGGCCGGCCTCTTCCTCCTGCGAGTTGTCGGTCAGGTTCTTGAGCGGGACGACCGTCACGACGTTGTAGCCGGTGAGGTCGATCGTCTCCTTGTAGCCCGCGGTGTATTCGGGCCAGGCGGCGCGGGCGGCCTTGACGACCGCGTCGTCGCCGTCACCGGAGTCGCCGTCGTCGTCGGAGCCGCCGTCGCTCGAGCAGGCGGCGAAAACCACCGCGAAGCTCATCAGCAGGGCCGTCAGTTTCAGTGTGTCTTTCATGGTTGTTTCCGGGGCAGTGAGGGCGGGTCGCTCCGGCCGGCGGACATCCGCCGGCGTCTGATTTCGCATCCAATATCGTTCGCGATCGCCGGCGGGTTGTCAACCGATTTTCGGCCGGATCAGGCCGCCCGCCCGGCGGCGTCCTCGTCTTCGTCGTCGACCTCTTCCCAGTCGCCGTCGTCGGCTTCTTCCTCTTCCCATTCCTCTTCCGGCTCGTCCGCTTCGGCGACTTCTTCGTATTCGTACTCGACCTCTTCGTCGTCGGTCTCGTCGGCTTCGGCTTCGGCTTCGGGTGCTTCGACGTCTCCGGCGGCCGCCTCCGCGTCGGCTTCGTCCCCGCCTTCTTCGGCCAGGTCGTCCTCCATCACCTGCTTCATCGCCTCCCATTCTTCGGGGCTGATGAGCACCTCGCGGGCCTGCGCGGTCTTATGGTGGCCGAGGATGCCCGAGGCCTCCATCTGCTCGATCATCCGCGACGCGCGGGAGTAGCCGATGGTCAGTCGGCGCTGCAGCAGCGACACCGAGCCCCGGCCCGTCTCGAGCACGACCAGCACGGCGTCGTTGAACAGCGGGTCGCGCTCCTCGTCGAGGGCCTCGGCGTCGCCGCCGCTGCGGATCTGCACCAGCTGCGGCTCGAAGGACTGCTGGCTCACCGTCTTGAGGAACTTGACCGTCTTGCGGATCTCGCTGTCGTCGACCAGCGTGCCCTGGGCGCGGACCAGGTCGCTGGAGCGGGGCGAGAGGAAGAGCATGTCGCCGTGGCCCAGCAGCAGCTCGCCGCCCTTGGCGTCCAGCACGATCCGGCTGTCCATGCCCGAGGCGACCTTCAT
>JBCCRT010000036.1:0-22223 GCA_039201235.1 Planctomycetota bacterium | reverse complement strand
TATTTGCAATCAAAGAAAAAATGAATCCAAATTGCAACAGCAGCTACTGCTGCACTCTTGGAGTTATTCGGTCATTTCAATGATTTTGGTAAAGCCATTGATATCATTTGTTATTGGTGTAAGAACAGATGATATCAATGGCTTTACCAAAATCATTGAAATGACCGAATAACTCCAAGAGTGCAGCAGTAGCTGCTGTTGCAATTTCCCCCGGAACGTATCGCCCCGCTCTCGGTAGACCGCTGAGTCGTCTGAGTCCTGTCGCTCATGATCGCTTCCGTCCGTCCCGCATCGTACCCCCTACCATCGGCCCCCATCGAGCCGACCCATGAACCCCACCCGCCTCGTCCAACTCCTCCAGCAAGGCCCCCTCCCCGAGCTGATCCAAGCCCTCGACGACACCCCGCGGGCGATCCAGACCTTCCTCAACCAGCCCCGCCCCCACGGCGGCGAGCAGTGGCTGCCCCTGCACTTCGCCGCCGCCGCCGGCTATGCCGCCGCCGTTGACCTGCTGCTCGATCGCGGCGCGAAGCCCGACGTCCGCACCCGCTACCGCACCCCCATGCACGCCCGCGCCACCCCGCTGCACCTCGCCGCCGCCGCGGGCCACGCCGACGTCGTGAAACGCCTCCTCCAAGCAAACGCCGAGACCGAGGTCCGCGACGCCTCGCAGCGCAGCCCCCTCTGGCTCGCCGCCAGCCACCACCACCCCGACGTCGTCTCACAACTCCTCGCCGCCGGCACCGACGTCGAAGCCCGCGACACCCAGCAACGCTCCCCCCTCCACGCCGCCCTGCTCCCCCCCAAGCCGGGCCCTGAGCGAAACGAAGGCCCGGATACCCCTCCATCCAACGATCGCCCCCATCTCGCTGGCTCCTCCTTCGATTTCAACGCCGCCCTCGCCGTCCTCCTACCCCTCCTCGCCGCCGGCGCCGACCCCAACGCCACCTGCCCCAAAGAGCCCGCCGGCTACACCCCCCTGCACCGCTGCATCACCCTCGGCGACCCCGCCTTCCCGATCGCCCAAGCCCTCCTCGCCGCCGACGCCGACCCCACCCTCGCCGACCCCCGCCACGCCCGCACCCCCCACGCCCTCGCCGAACACCTCGGCCGGGACGCCTATCGCCTCATCCTGCCCCCGCCTTGATTCTTCACATCAGATCAGCCAGAACGACCGTCAATCCCCCGACGCTCAAGCCTCACACCCCGACAACCGCCAGCACCCGAAACACCAAGGGCTTACGGTAGAACCAGCCTCTCGACTTGACTAACGCCAACACCACGCCGATTCCGCCGACAAAAATGCCGAGCGATCCCGTGCCGGCCAGCGGGTGTCGCCTGAAGAGACGTTCCAAGTCGCCGTCCACGATGAGGGCGGTCAGCAGGAAACCGGACCCGCCGACCCCCAATGCCGCGCCGACCATCACCATCACGTAGCCCAACACCCGCGGCTCCGCCAACCCAACCCGCAGCCGAAGCCCCACCCCGCACTCTGGGCACACGTTCCCGGTCAGCCCCCGCAGGTTGTAGTCGCAGGATGGGCACCCCACGTCCCGCTCGGCCACGAACCCCCGCAACGCCGCCGCGTCGTCCTGCCGCGATGGTTCTTCGATGATCCACCTCTCGAAGCCGTAGCTGCGACGCCAAGCGTCGCTGACCGTCATCGCCCACTTACCCGAAGTACGCCGGAGCGTTCCCGGGAGCCCATTTGACGTTGCACCCCATGCTTGGACGTTGGTCCGCGCTCACCGCCTCCCCCGCCAGCACCGCGTCGAGCGCCGCCCGCAGGTCCTTACCGTTCGCCGCGCCGTTGCGGTCGTCGTAGTTCCCGCTGCTGATCCGGTGCGGCCGGGTGTCGTCGAGCTGCCCCCGGTACACCAGCCGCCGCCGCGCGTCGAACAAAAAGAAGTCCGGCGTACACGCCGCCGTGTACGCCTTCGCCACCGACTGGTCCGCGTCGTACAGGTACGGGAACGACCACCCCCATGCCGCCTTCTCTTCAACCATCTTCTCCGGCGAATCGTCCGGGTACGCCTCCACGTCGTTCGACTGGATCGCCACGATCCCGACGCGATCGCCGTAGTCCCGCCCGAGCCGCGCCAACTCCGGCGCGACGTGCTTCACGTACGGGCAGTGGTTGCAGATAAACATCACCAGCCCGGGCCGATCCCCGGCGAATACTTCATCCAACGACACTACCCGCCTCTCCGTGTCCGGCAGCGTAAACCCCGGTGCCGCCGTCCCCAGTTCCAACATCGTCGAAGGCGTCAACGCCACGGCCGGCTCCTCTCGGTCAGGGAAGTACCGCACGAGTCTACCCTGCCGAGGGTGGGATCAGAACGTGACACCTAACCGCAACTGACCGACCAGGGCGTCGTCGAGGATGGCGTCGCCGCCGGGGTTGACGATGAGTTGCAGGCCCGGCTGGAGATAAACGGCCGGGGTGAGTTGGGCGCGGTAAAACGCCTCGATCGCCAGCTCGTCGCCGTCGAAAGTGGTTCCGGGGGTGTCGGAGAGCTCGGCGAGGCTGGCGTAGAGGCCGAGGAGGTCGGCGGGGCGGGCGGTGCCGAGGCCGACCTGGACGAGGCCGGCGGCGTAGAGGCGGGCGACCTCGGTGACGTCTTCGTCGGCGACGCCGAGCTGGGCGAAGACGTAGAGCCCGTCCTCGGCGTCGGGGTCGGCTGGGGCGGTGAGGCGCTGCTGGATCGTGGCGTAGGCCCCGGCGGTTCCGGTGTCGGTCCCGCCGGAAAAAGTGGGGAACGCGCCGCCGTGATACCACCCGCCGACGCTGAGCCCGCCGTCGGGCAGGCCGGCCAGCGTGGGCCAGGACCATTGCAGCTCGGCGATGTGGAAGTAGTCGTCGCTGCGGTCGTTGCTGAAAAAGGTGGAAGGGCCGCGTGAGCCGGTCGGCACGCCGTCGACCCCGGCCGCGCCGTCGTAGAAGCCGTAGCCGAAGGTGAGCTCGCCGGCGTCGCCGCGGACCGGGGTGACGAAGACGTTGACGCTGGTGGCGGGGTCGGGGTAGCTGGGGAAGCCGAGGATGGTGGGCACGAACCCCGCCGACGAGTGGGTGAGTTCGCCGGCGGCGGAGAAGGCCTGGATCGGGGCGACGGCGGCGAACTCGGAGTTGGCGTCGATCTTGCCGACCTTGATCCGCAGGCGTTCGTCGAAGAGTTTCTGTTCGTACCACAGCTCATAGATCACGTCGAGGGAGCGGTCGTTTTCGAGGTTAGAAAAGCCCTGCAGGTCCCCGGCGTCGCCGGACCCGCCGCGTTCGGCGGTGACCGAGAGGTACTGGACGAAGAACGTCCCGCCCTCGACGCCGAGGCCGGGCGCGGTGTCGAGCTCCAGGCCCAGCGTGAAGAGGTTGCGGAGCGAGGCGTCCTCGTCGACCCCGCCGGCGAACACGGTGCTGGCCTCGAGGACGTTCTCGGCCGCGACGGTGAGCCCGGCCGCGGCGAGGTCGTCGCGCAGCCCGCCCCAGTTGCCGGTGAGCTCTTCCCGCTCGGCGAGCGGGGCGTCCGCGTCGGGCGTTGGGGCCGGCGGCGTCTCGCTTGCGGGGGCGGTCTGTGCAGATGTCACGGGGCCGGCGAGGGCGAGCCCGGCGGTAACCAGCAGGGACAGTTTTCTAGCCATGGCTACAAAATGTAGCTAATACTACAAAACTGTCAAGCCGGAGGCCCCGCCGGCCCGCGGGCGGCTCGTTATTCGGTGACGAAGGCCTCGATCCGCCGCAGCGTCTCGGGGCTGAGGTGGTGTTCGATGCCCTCGGCGTCGATGGCGGCGACGGCGGGGCGGACGCCGAGCTTCTCGAGGAAACGCACCAGCGTCTCGTGCCGGCGGCGGCAGGCGGTGGCGAGGCGTTTGCCCTTGGCCGTGAGGCGGACCGGGCGGTAGGGGGCGGTGGAAACCAGGCCCTCGGCGACGAGGCGTTCGACGGTGCGGATCACGGTCACGTGGCTGACACCGAAGCGGCCGGCCAGGTCGGTCACCCGGCAGCCGCCCTCCTCGTCCGCCAGCTCGGCGACGGCCTCGACGTAGTCCTCGGCCAGCTCGCGGGCGTGGTCCGTCCGCGTCCTGCGGTGGGCGTCGGCGCTCGGCGAGGGGCGGGGCATCCGGAAAGTGTACGCGGGATTACACTTTTCACCAGTGCCCCCGCGGGCAGGCCTCGCCGGCGACGCGGGTTTTCGCGCTCAGCAGGCACTTGCACGCCGAGCAGCGGCTGGCGGGGGTCAGCACGCTCAGCGGCAGCGTGCCGAGCCGGCGGGTCACGGTCGCGGCGGGGCAGGCGGCGCACGCCCGCCGACGGGTCTGACGCGTCTCGTCGTCGACCGGCTCGAGGTCGAACGCCGCTTTGGTGAGCCCGAGGGCCCCGCGGACCGTCGTGCGGAGGGTGGCGAGCACCGTCGTCATGAACGGGTTATCGGTCGTCGGTGGGGGAAAGGGTGAGCGGCCCACGGCCGTATGCCAGAGCGTCACCGCCCGTAACATCTCTACGATGCCGATGGACAAGCGTGACCCCAAGCTCCGGCAGGCGATCGCGGAGGCCGCGCTCGCGCTGCCGGGGGTGTTCGAGGAGATCAAGTGGGGCGGCTGGGTCTACAAGGTGGTTGGCCGGGGCGGGACGAGGAAGACCTCGTCGAAGTCGGGCGGGGCGAAGATGCTGTGTCACGTGGTAGACGGCAAAAACCACGGCTGGCACGGGCAGTTCAAGTTGGCCCCGGAACGGGCGCAGGCGGTGATCGGTAAACTCAAGTGGGTCGAGCGTCACCCGTGGAAGACGCTCGGCCCATCGGGCTGGGTGGTGGCCCGTCCGCGGGACGCGCGGCAGCTCAAAAAATTCGCGGAGCTTCTGGCCGAGAGCCGGGCGTTGCTGCCGAGTTACGAGGAGACGGCCGAAGCCATCGAGACTCCGCCGCCCGGCCGGTCCGGCGACCCGTTGGCCCGCAAGATCGACCGGGTGATGCGGGAGGCCGTGGCGGAGGGTTGGCGGTTCCGCGGCGACGACGACGCGGACTTCGACGGCTGACGGCCCGGAGCGATCGGCGATGTGGGACCTGCTCGACACGCCCGGCGTCCGCCTGCTCGTGGGCTACCTGTGCGTGCTGGCCGTGATGAGCCCGTTGACGTTTCTGGTTTACGCCTGGGACAAGCATCGGGCGCGGAAGAAAGCGTGGCGGGTGTCCGAAAAGACGCTGCACACGCTGGAGCTGCTCGGCGGCTGGCCGGGCGGGATCGCGGCCCGGCAGAAGTTGCGGCACAAGTCGGCGAAGCGTGGTTTCCGGGCGGTATCGTGGGCGATCGTTGGCCTGCACGCCGTGGCGGTCGCGTGGATGACTTGGTTGTTGACGCAGGGCGCGTGAGCAAAAAAACCGCCGCCGGCGAACGGGTCGCCGACGGCGGAGATCAGGGGCGTGGTGATTTGATTGCGGGGTCAGTCGGTCTCGGTCTCGACGGCCCGCCGGCGGCGGGAGGCGAGAAGTCCCATGAGGGCGAAGCCGGCGGCCGCGGCGGTGGGCGTCGGGATGACGTTGGGCTTAGGCGGGCTGCCGCCGCCGGTGTCGCCGTTGGTGATCATGACCGGGTCGCCGAACAGCACGGTGCCGCTGCCTTCGACGTTGAAGATCGCGGCGTTGCCGGAGAACTGGTCGCCGAAGATCTCGCCCGACGCGTCACCGAGAGCCACGACGTAGTTGAAACTGACCACCGTACTGTCCGTCGAGTCGATGGTGATCAGCGGGAACGCCGAGAAATCGACGTCGTCCTTCTCGTCGATGGCGATCGAGCCGAAGTCGCTCAGCACCGCGACGTCGAGCGACACCAGCCCGCCATTGTCCGGCGTGGCTTCGAGCTGCCCCGAGCCGTTGAGCTCCGCCAGGTTGATGTCGTAAACCACGGTCCCGCTGACGTTCGGTAGGTCCACCGACGCGTCAATTGCCTCCTGCGTCGTTTCGTCGTCGAACACGAACGTCAGGTCCACGGAAAACACGCTGCCGGCGTGCGACGCCCCGCCGAGGCCCGCCGCGAGGCCGGCCGCCAAAGTCCATCCGCATACACGTTTCATCAGTCAATCTCCCGTAGTCGAAGCGATAGGACAAGCCGGCGTCGGCCCCATGCCGCGCCCGGCTTCTCTCCGCGGTCCGCCGTGCTGGTGCATCCGGCAAACCCGGACCAATCTTCGCAAACAAGCCACGGCTCGCCGGGATGTCCAACGAAACTTGCAAAAAAAAGGGACGATCCGCCGCGACGCTTCAACGGTCCGGCAGCAGCCCCGCTTCACGCATCGCGTCGAGCAGCCGGCGGGCGGCGACGCCGCGGTGAGAGATCTGGTTCTTTTCGGCGTCGGCGAGTTGCGCAGTGGTCCGCCCCGGGTGCCGCGGGTGGTCGTCGGGCAGCACGAACAGCGGGTCGTACCCGAAACCGTGGGTGCCCCGGCCCGCGCCGGGCTGACGCGGGTTGTCGGCCTCGTCGGGCAGGAGGATGCGGCCCGCGACTTCGCCGCGGACGACGATTTGGGCGTGGTCGTCGCCCGGTTGTGCGAGGCGGTCGTAAGCCTGAGCCGGCAGTTGGTCGCGCCGGTGCCCGGGGACGAACAGGCACATGGCGCAAACGAAGCGGGCGGTCCGTTTTTCGACGGGTACCCCGGCCAGTTTGTCGAGCAGCTTCGCGTTGTTCGCCGGATCGACCTCGGTGCGGGGGCCGCGGACGCCGCTGTAGCGGGCGCTCTTCACGCCGGGCCGGCCGCCGAGCGCATCGACCTCGATCCCGCTGTCGTCCGCCAGGCAGATCCGGTCGGTCTGCTCGGCGTAGTGCCGGGCCTTGATCACGGCGTTGCCCTCGAAGGTGGGCTGGTCTTCGACGGGATCGGTGATCCCGTCGTGGTACTCCCGCCGGACCTCGTCGAAGTCCAGCCAGGTCAGGCCTCGGGCCGCAGGCTCGGCATCGAAGACCGACCGCACCTCGGCGAGCTTGTGCGGGTTGGTGGTTGTGAGCAGCAGTTCCATGCCGGGCGTCCTAAACATCCCACCAATGCAGGTCGATCTCCGGAAACACCACGTCGTGCAAATCCGCGTCGGCGATCTCGTGTTTCTCGACCTCGGTCAGGCCGCCGAGGTACTTCGAGTCGGCGGCGACCTTCTCGGCGATGTCGGTCAAACACTCGAAGCGGGCGACGTGCTGCATGAACCGCTTGATGCCGTAGTCCACCGCCTGACCGCGGCGGATCACGAACGGCCAGTCGCTGGCTTGCAGCAGCAGCAGCTCCCGGCCGGCTTTCTGCAAGAGTTCTTTGACCTGGGGGTTGTGTTCCCAGTCCAGGTCGTGGGTGAGCCGGCCGAAGGTGCCCTCGCAGCGGTACTCGATCTCCCACATCCAGTTGACCTGGTCGTTGGTCCAGACGCGGTGGTCGCCCTCCTCGCCCCAGCTGCCCTCGGGCATCGTCACGACCTTGTCGACGAAGACGCTGTCAAGGTGTTCGCGGGTGGTCTTGAGATCGACCTCGGGGTCGGCGTGGAGGCTGAGCATCACGTCGCGGAGGAAGCGCGGGCCTTCGAACCACCAGTGGCCGAAGAGCTCGGCGTCGAAGGTGCAGCAGACCATGCCGGGCCGGCCGGTCTTGTCCTTGTGGGCGCGGAGGCGGTCCTTGATCGCGTTGCAGAAGTGCGAGGCGTGTTCGTGGAGTTTGCCGGGGATGTTGTCGGGGTAGTAGAGGTGCTTGTCGCCGAGGTCGGTCTTGGGCCCGGTGATCTTCCAATAGCGGAGGCCGCGGCGGGGGCCCCATTGCTTGTGGAACTCGAGGTAGGCACCGTCGGCCGGGTAGCCGATGCTGCCGGACCAGACCTTTTCGCAGACCTCGTTGTCCCGGGCGAAGGCGAACGCGCGGGCCAGCCCGTTACCGTCGCTGTTGACGCCGTGGACCTCGTTGACGCTGCGCCAGCCCCGGCCCGGGAACTTCGCCGCCTCGTCCCAGCCGACCTTGTACCAGAGCCCGTCGTTAAACACCTGCTCGGACTTCGCCTGCTCGATCAGGTGATTCTCGACGAAGAAGTGCGTCACCCCTTCGTCGGCGACCAGGTGCTCGATCCCGCAGCGGACGCTCGGCTCACCCCAGTCGATCGGCGGGCTCCACGACCCGCTCGGCCGGTAGGCGCACTCGGGCAGCCACATCCCATCCGGCTTGATCCCGAGGATGCGCTCGCTGCTGGCGATGCCCGCGCGGACCTGCCCGCGGATCGCCGAGTCGGTGAGCAGTAGGGGCATGTAACCGTGGGTCGCGTTGCTGGTGATGATCTCGACCAGGCCGCGCTCGGCCATCTTGGCGAAGGCCTTCGGGATGTCCTGCCCGAGGTCCTCGAACTGGGCCGAAAGCTTGGTGAAGGTCTTCTCCCACTGCTCGGCGAGGTAGGCCATGTGCCCATTGTCGAGCCCCCGGAACTCCGCGGCGTCCTGCCGGGCGCGCTCGGCCCGGTCGTTGAGGTAGTGCTCGAAGCCCCGCCGGAAGTGCGGGTGCGTCAGCTGCTCGAGCAGCACCGGCGTGAGCCCCATGGTGAGCTTCGGCGTGGCGTTGAAGTACACGCATTCGTCGAGCATCGCCAGGATCGGCAGGTACGTCTCCGCCGCGGCCTCGTAGAGCCAGTCCTCGCCGTGCGGCCACGTCCCGTGGTGCAGGACGTAGGGCAGGTGGCCGTGCAGGACGAGACAGAACGAGCCGAGCGATTCGGGCATGAGGTGATGGTATCGCGTCGCCCGGGTCGGGATCGGCGGAGCGTTAGAATCCCGTGGTGGATCACGTCGTAACGCCCGAGCACTGCGATAAGACCGGCGAACGGTTGGCCGGCCGCCGCCTGCATTTCGTCGGCGTCGGGGGCAGCGGGATGTCGGGGCTGGCGCGGCTCGTGCGGCAGCGGGGGGCGGAGGTGACGGGGTCGGATCAGGGCAAGAGCGACGCCGTGGCGGCGGTGCGGGCGGCGGGGATCGACGTGACCCTGGAGCAGACAGCGGCGGCGGTGCCCGAGGGTTGCGCTACGCTAGTCATCTCGGCGGCGATCCCGGAGGACCACCCGGAGGTGGTTGAGGCGCGGCGGCGGGGGGTCGAGGTCGTGAAGTACGCGGCGATGCTGGGGCGGCTGATGGGGCAGAGCGGGACGGCCGGCGTGGCGATCGCGGGGACGCACGGCAAGTCGACGACGACGGCCATCCTGTGCCACGTCCTGCTGTCGGCGGGGCTGGACCCGTCGTTTATTTTGGGGGCGCACTGCGAACAGATCGGCGGCGGGTCGCGGGCGGGTGGCGGGGGGCTGCTGGTGGCCGAGGCGTGTGAGTACGACCGGAGTTTTCACCACCTGCGGCCGACGCACGCGGTGGTGCTGAACGTCGAGGCGGACCACCTGGACATCTACGACTCGCTCGATGCGATCGTGCAGAGCTTTCGGCAGTTTGTCGGTCTGCTGCCGGAAGGAGGGTCGCTGCTGATCCAGCACGAGTCGCCGCACCGGCTGGCGGTGACGGCCGGGGTGTCGTGCGCGACCGAGACGATCGGTTTCGCGTCGCAGGCCGACTGGCGGGTGCGGGTCGAGGGGCCGACGGTGACGCTGCACCACGGTTCCGGGGGTAGTTCCGGGGGTGATGGGCAAGCGGTGTGCGCGTGGGTTCAGCCGATGCCGGGCGACCACTTCGCCTACAACGCCGCGGCCGCGGCGGTGGCGGCCCACCGCCTCGGCGCGCCCTGGGAAGCGATCGGCCCGGCCGTCGCCAACTTCCGGGGGCTCGACCGGCGGATGCAGGAGCTGGGGCAACGCGGCGGCGTCACGGTCGTCGACGACTACGGCCACCACCCGACGGAGGTCGATACGACGCTGCGCGCCCTGCGCAACCACCACCGGCCCGAGCGGCTGATCTGCGTGTTCCAGCCGCACCAGCACTCGCGGACCCGGCACCTGATGGAGCAGTTCGTCGTGAGCTTCGGCGCGGCCGACGTGGTCATCGTGCCGGAGATCTACTTCGTCCGCGACAGCGAACAGGAGCGGCAGGCGGTCACGGCCGGGGCGCTGGTCGAGCGGCTGCGGGCCCACGGCGTGTCGGCGATGCACCTGCACCCGTTCGACGCGATCGTCGAGCAACTCAACGTGATGGCCCGGCCCGGGGACCTGGTGGTGACGATGGGCGCGGGCGACGTTTGGAAAGTCGGGCGGGGGTTTCTGGAAGAAGGTTGACCGGCGGGGTCACGGCGCCGCGGCGTCGGCGACCGCCGGGGCGGGGACCCAGTGCAGCTCGAGCTCGAGCTCGACGCGGTCGCCGATCGCGTCGTTGGCCAGCCCGGTGGTGAAGCCGAAGTCGCTGCGACGGATGGTGAAGCTGCCGCGGTGGACGAGGCGGCCTGGGGCGGCTTCGTCACGGCTCAGCGTCACGGCTAGAGGTTGTTCGACGCCGAGCAACGTGAGTGTGCCCTCGGTGGTGTCGCCGCCGTCGGGCGTGGCGTTGACCTGTCCGCGGAACTCGACGACCGGGAAGTTCTTGGTGTTGAAGTAGGCCCCGGCCTGGAGGTTGATGTCGCGGATGCCGTGACGGGTGTCCACGCTGACAACCTCGACCGCGGCGTAGAGGGTGCCGGACGCGTCGGTGTCGGCCGGGCTATAGGAACCGACGACGGTCTCGAAGGTGCCGGCCAGCGGCTTGCCGTTTTTCTTGATGTTGAATGCGACCGATGAGCGTTCGGTATCGATCACGAATACGCCCGGCGGCACCGGCGTCGAAGCCAGGGGCGGGGCGTTGCGGCCGGCGATGTCGCCCCCGTCGTCTTCCCAGGAAGTCGGTGACGGGGACGTCCCGGCGCAGCCCAGCAGGCCGAGGGAGAGACAAATTATGAACGGGAAAGACTTGTGCATGGCCGGATAGTAGCCCGCCGTCAGGCCCGCACCAGCCGCAGGCCCGCGGGCCGGCCGCCGAGCTCGTCGAACAATACGAGGCGGTTGCGGTCGGCCAGGTAGTCGGGCGGCAGGTGGAGGTAGCGCTGCGTCGTCAGGCCCGCGGGGTCGTGGGTGAGGCAGTCGCCGGGCCAGTTCTTTTCGTCGGGCAGCCGCGTGTCGAGCTGCCAATACCGCCCGAGGCCGCGGCCGTTGAGCCAGACAAAGCCCTTGGTCATCGAGCGTAGGTCCAGGGTCCACGGCCCGTCGCCCTTGGGTCGATCAAACGCGGTCCGGACCCAGCTCGATGGCCGCAGCGTCTCGGGCGCGTCCCGCCACGTTACCGCCGCGCTTCCTGCCCCCGGAAGATTCAACGCCTCGCCGACCAGCCCGGGCGACATCCGCCACGGGCCCTTCACCGGCTTGCCGTCGAGTGTGACCGGGCCCCACAAGCCCTTGCGTTCCTCGGCCAGATTACGCATCCCGAGCATCCATTCGCCCTTGACCAGGCCCATGGCGCAGGCGAGCACGGTCAGCGTGTGCCGGCCGGGCTCGAGCTTGACGTCGAAGCGATGCACAAACCCGTCGCCGTCGACCGGGCCGCGGTCTTCGGTGAGGCGGGGCGTCGAGGCCACCCGCTTGCCGTCGACGAAGACGTGCAGCACGTCGCCCGCGCCGTGGAAGACCAGCGGCCGCTTCTTCGCCTTGCCGCCGCCGACCTTCAGGGTGGTTGCGTACCAGCCGTAATCGGTGCGGTTGGCGGTGAGGGCGAGCTGCTCGGTCGGGGCGTCGGCGGTCCGGGTGGCGTGGAACGCGTCCAGCGTGGGCCGGGCGTCGGGCATCGGTTCACGCCAGACCGAGGGGGCCGAGAGGGCTTTGGGCGACGGCTTCTGTTTGTAATGAAGCCGGTCGCCGTCGTCGACGGCGGCGGAGTCGAACGCCGGCGTGCCGTCGATCAGCACGCGGAGCGACCGAGGCGGGAGGGTGAAGCCGTGACCCTCGGCCTCGGTGTCGATCGGCCCGTCGGTGTCGTTGCACACGAAGACAAGGCGTCGCCCGGCGTGTTCGTAGGCGAACGACAGGGTGCCGCCGGGCAGCGGCTCGGGCTCGGGTGGGTCGATCGACACGAGCGTGTCGGCGTGGTCCTGAAGCAGCCGGTGCAGCCGGCCGAGGTGCCGCGACTTGGTCGTCTCCCGGCCGTACTCGTCGAGCGGGGAGTCGGCGAAGTACAGCGGCGGCTGCAGGAACATCGCGGTGCGGTCGAGGTTGGTCCCGCCGTGCCACATGTAGTAGTTCACGCCCGTGCCGCCGCCGGCGACGAAGCGGGCGGTGGCGTAGGCGACGTCCTCGGCCGCGCGGCGGCGCAGCGGCGTGCCGAAGGTCTCGTACCAGCTCGGCCACATCTCGGTCCAGAGCGCCGGCTGACCGGGGTAGTGCCGGCGGTGCCCGTCGAGCTGCTGGTGCGCGTACATCGCGTTAAGCGTGGTGATGCTGCCGGCCTGGGCTTCGGTGTCGTGCCCGCCCTGGCCGCTGTGGCAGGTTAGCCACGGTACGCCGACGCTCAGTGACCGTGCGAGCTCGACCGACCACGCCAGGTAACGCAGCCCCGCCTCGCCGTGGACCCGGTCGGCGACGAGGTCGTACTCGTTCTCGATCTGCGCCGCGACGATCGGCCCGCCGCGGGGCGCGAAGAGGTCGGCCACGTACCCCGCGAGGTGACGGACCCAGGCCTCCTTCGCCCGCATGAACGGCTCGTTGTGCGTCCGCAGCGCGACCCCCGGCTCGTCGCGCAGCCACGCCGGGAAGCCGCCGTAGTCCGTCTCGGCGCAGATGTACGGCCCGATCCGCAGGATCACGTCCAGCCCGTGGTCCGCCGCGGTCGTGATGAACCGCCGCAGGTCGAGCCGGCCCGAGAAGTCGAACACGCCGCGCTGCGCTTCGTGGAGGTTCCAGAACACGTAGGTCTCGATCGTGTCGAGCCCCGCCGCCTTGGACCGCGCCATGAGGCCGGGCCACATCGACGGCGTCGAGCGCGGGTAGTGCACCGCGCCGCTAAGCAGCAGCCGGCGTCGGCCGTCGACGGTCAGGGCGCGGGCGTCGTGGCCGACGGTGCGGGGTGATCGGGGGTCGGAAACGGGGGCTGAATCGTCAGGCATGACCGAGATGGTAACGGCCGGCGTCAGCCCGCCGCGTCGGGCCGGTCGAGCCCGAAGTCTTTGATTTTTTTGTACAGCGTGGTGCGGTTGATCTCGAGCTGGCGGGCGGTCTCCTGGCGGTTCCAGCCGTTGGCTTCGAGGGCGGCTTTCAGGATGCGGCGCTCCGGTTCGCGCATCGCCTGCGCCAGCGGGGTGGGCACCCAGTCGTCGGCGGTCGTGAGCACGGCCGGGACGTAGCCGGCGGTGGTCGTCGCGCCCTCGCGGACGGCGTCGGGCAGGTCGTCGACGCCGATCACCGGGCCGCGGCTGAGTACGACGGCCCGCTCGATCGCGTTCTCCAGCTCACGCACGTTGCCGGGCCAGCCGTAAGACCGCAGCGCGTCGAGCGCCGCGTCGCCGAGCGTGCGGGTCCGGCCCGCCTCGGCGGCGTGCTTGGCGAGGAAGTGCTCGGCCAGCGCGGGGATGTCGCCGCGGCGGTCGCGCAACGCCGGCATCGCGATGTTGACCACGTTGATGCGGTAGTACAGGTCCTCGCGGAACGTGCCGGCCTCGACCATCGGGCGCAGGTCGCGGTTGGTCGCCAGCACGAACCGCACGTCCACGTGGTGCGTCTGCGTGCTGCCCAGCGGCTCGAAGGCTTTCTCCTGGAGTACGCGGAGGAGCTTGAGCTGCAGGGCGGGCGTGGCGGAGTTGATCTCGTCGAGGAACAGCGTCCCGCCGTCGGCGGCGAGGACCCGGCCGGGCTTGTCGTCCTCGGCCCCGGTGAACGCGCCGCGGACGTGGCCGAACAGCTCGCTCTCCAGGAGGGTTTCGGGGACCGAGCCGCAGGCGAAGGTGACGAACGGGCCGCAGGGCCGGCGCCCCTCGGGGTCGGGTCGGCGTCGCTCGGCGCCGCGGCCGGGGCGTTTGCCGCTACCTCGGCGGCGATCGGCGCCGCGGGGGCTGAGGGTGTGGATCGCCCGGCCCACCAGGCTCTTGCCCGTGCCCGACTCGCCGGTGACCAGCACGGTGGTCTTGGAGTCGGCGACCGCCTCGACCAGGTCGTAGACCCGCTGCATCGCCGGGTCGTCGCCGACCAGTTGTCCCAGACCGAACCGCCCGTCGAGCTGTTGCTTGAGTGTGTCGTTCTCGGCGAGCAGGGCCTGGCGGTGGGCCGCCTTCTCGACGGCCAGCAGCAGCGCTTCGTCGACGACGGGCTTGGTGAGGTAGTCGGCCGCGCCGAGTTTGATGCAGCGGACGGCCGCGTCGATCTTGCCGAAGCCGGTGACGACGATCGGCACGACGTCGCGGTGGCGGTCGCGGACGGCCTCGAGCAACTCGATCCCGCCGGTGCGGGGGAGGTTAAGGTCGGTGATGAGCAGGTCGAATTTCTGCTGCACGTCGTCGAGCAGGGCGAGGGCCTCGGCGCCGTCGTGCGCGGTGGCGGCGGCGTGGCCGCGGGTGCGCAGCAGGTCGGCCAGGCCGTCGGCGACGACGGGGTCGTCGTCGACCACGAGGATGCGGGTCGGCTCAGCCGGCAAGGCGGACCCCCGCCGCGGGCCCGGCTTGGTGGCGGGGGTAGCGGAGCGTGAGCGTCGCGCCGCGGGTCTGGCCGGGGGTGTTGGTGAGGGTGAGGGTGCCGCTGAGGTCCTCGGCGATCTGGCGGCAGACGCCGAGGCCGATGCCGTGGCCGTCGGGGCGGGTGGTGACGCCGAAGCGGAGCCGGCCGTCGGCGTCGAGGACGCATGGGTCGAGCCCGGGTCCGGTGTCGGTGACGCGGATCTCGATCGCGTCGGCGTCGTCGGGCGGCGCGGCGATGCGTAGCGCGATGCGGTGCGGCCCGCGGGCGCTCGCGGGGGCGCGTTCGATGGCCTGGACCGCGTTGTTGAGCGCGTTGGCGAGCACGGTGTAGACCGGACCGGCCGGGGCGTCGCCGACGGCGGGGTCGAGGCGGGTGGTGAGTTCGACGCCGAGCTGTTCGATCCGCGGACCGTAGACGGCGACGGCGTGGGTCAGGGCGTCGAGCAGGCTGCCGCGGGCGGCGAACAGCTCGGCGGCGGGGGCGGGTGGGGCGTAGGCCAGGCCTTCGGCGAAGGGGTTGGCGTCGGTGTGTCTCGGGCCGGCGGTCGGGTGACCTGCGGCAGCGCCGTGCGACCTTCCGGGGGAATTCCCTTGGGGGGCGAGGCGTTCGATGACGTCGGCCATCTGGTGCATGCTGCGGTGGGCGGCAGCGAGGCGGTCGCGGAGGTCGGTGTGGGTCGGGTCGTCGAGGTCGAGCTGGTCGAGGCGACGCAGCGCAAAGTGGACGCTGCGGAGCGAGCCGTCGAGCAGGTTGTTGAGCTCGTGGGCGACGCGGTCGGCGTCACCGGCGGACAGGGTGTCGTGGCCGCGGCAGGGGGCGGAGTGATCACGTCCGGGGGTGTGGTGTGGGAACGACATCACCCGTGGCTATCGTCGGGAAACGGGGAGGGGTTGAGGGCGAGATGTGGTGCGGACGCGACATCCGGGGGCGGGGTGGGGTTACGCGGCGTCGGCGGAGCGGTCGACGGGGTCGGCCAGGGGCCCGGCGGGGGGTGCGGCGGGGCGGAGGCGCGACAGCCAGTCGGCGTCGGCCCAGGTGCGGCTGGCGGTGTCGGTCTCGGCGATCTGGACCTCGGCGGTGGAGACGCCGGCGGCCTCGGCTTTGCGTAACGCCCGGTCGATCAGCAGCCGGGCCAGCCCCGGGTGGGTCTGGGGGTCGAGGTGGACCCGCAGCCGGCGTCGGCCGTCGGGCGTAGTCTGGTGCAGCGCGGAACCGAGCGTCACCCGCTCGTCGTTGCGGGCCAGCAGGCTGAGGGCGGGGTCGACGCCGGTCGGCTCGAACGTGTCGTCCAGGCCCGCGACGAAGCGCAGCGCCTCGTCCAGCTCTTCCCGGCGGATTTCTCGGAACTCGATCGACATGCGTGAACCTTCGCCGCGGGCCGGAGTGGCCCGCGTGACTGACTGAGGTATCGGCCGATCGTGGGAGACGTTTGAGCGAACGCGGAAGGCCGGCTTCTAAAAATTTTTTACTCGGCCGGGCGGTGGGGGGGAACCGGCGGGCCGGCCGTGCGTCCGGTTGGAGAGAACCTCTGGAGCCACCCGTAATGACCCCGTTTCGCCTTGCCGTTGCCTGGGCCTTGATCGCGATGAGCGGTGCCGCCTCGGCGGCGGAACCCCCGGTGGAGGAACTGTGGGAGCTTTACGAGGCGGCGGTGGCGTCGGTGCTGGCGGGGGGTGAGTTGCCGGGGTCCTGGCCGCTGATCCGAGACCGGCTCGACGCGGCGACCGGACAGAAAGACGGCTGGGCGTCGGGCCTGGCCTGGCACACCGACCTCGACGCGGCGACGGCCGAGGCCCGCGCCACCGGCCGGGCGGTGCTGTCGCTGCGGATGCTCGGCCGGCTGGACGAAGACCTGAGCTGCGCCAACAGCCGGCTGTTCCGCACGCTGCTCTACCCCGACCCGGCGGTCAACGCGGTGCTGCGGGAGCGGTACGTCCTGCACTGGCTGAGCGTCCGCGACGTGCCGGTGATGACGATCGACGCCGGCGACGGGCGGCTGCTTCGGCGGACGGTCACCGGCAACAGCCTGCACCTGGTGATCGACCCGGCCGACGGGAAAGTGACCGACGTGATGCCGGGCCTAGTCGACGCGGCGACGTTCGCGTCATGGCTGACGGACGCGGCCGATTCGTCGGCCGAGCGGTTCGCACGGGTCGCGGCGGAGCAGCGCACCTGGCAGCCGGTGCGCTTCGGCGACGACGAGGAGGTCGCGATGCAGTTGGCGGTGAGCAAAGTCGTGATGGAGGGCCCGGCGTTCGACGCGATCCGCGGCGGCGACGGCGGGGTCGGCGGCGTGGTGCTTAACCCAAACTCGGACCTGTCGCCGGCCCCGCCACTGTCGTCGCGGGTCGTCGGGCTGCTGCGGATCAAGGAGGGCGGCGACGTCGAGGCCAAGGTGCAGCGCCTGCGGCGGACGCTGAGCGGAGATAAGCGGGTTAACACCACGGAGCTGCGGCCGCAGATCGCGGCGATGGTCGCGGCCGAGCCGGCATTGATGGACGATCCCGACGCGTTGGTGCGGCGAGTGTACGCCGAGGTGTTTCGGTTCGACCTCGACGACCCGTGGGCGGGGCTGGTGGACCCGGATGTGTTCGTGGCGATCGACGACGCGGGGGTCGCCGGGTCTGAATGACGGGTAGCGGGCGGACTTGTCCGCCCGTCCGCATCAATCCAGCCCCAGCGCCGCGGCGTCGCGGTCGCTGAGCATGCCGCCGTCGGCGCGTTGCGCGACCGTGCCGTCGCGCTTCCAGGAGCGTTCGCACCGCGGCTCGTAGGACAGGTCCTCGACGACGTCGGCCGGGGCGGCGTACACGAACCGGCTGACGCCGCAGAGGTCCGCGAGGTCGTCGGGGTCGAAGTCCGACCAGTCGTCGGCCGCGAGTACCGAGAGGTCCAGCGGGTTATCGACGCCGTGCTCCTGCCGGAAGTCCTCGATCAGTTTGAGCCAGTCGTCGCGCCGCCGCATGGCCTCGGCCCAGCGCGGCGACACCGGGACCTCCGCCGGGTGGTCGGGGTCGGGCAGCAGCTCTAGGTGGACGCAGTCGTCGTCGGTATGGCCGGGCAGGGCGCGGTAAGCCTCGTCGGCGGTGTGCGGCAGGACCGGCGCGAGCAGCCGGCACAGCGCGGCGGCGACCTTGTAGCTGGCGGTCTGGGTCCGCCGCCGGCGGGGGCTGTCGGGGGCGTCGCAGTACAGCCGGTCCTTGATCGCGGCGAGGTAGACGGCGCTGAGCGTGTCGTTACAGAACGTGAAGATCGCCTCGGTCGCCCGGCGGAAGGCGAAGGCGTCGTACGCGTCGCGGACCTCCCGCATCAGCTTGGCCAGCTCGCCCATGACCCAGGCGTCGGGGCTGGTCGCGTCGGCCTCGGTGAAGGTGTGGCGTTGGTCACTTCCGGGGGTAAAGTCGTCGAGGTTGCTCAGCAGGAACCGCAAGGTGTTGCGCACCTTGCGGTACGACTCGCCGGCCAGTTTGAAAAAACTCGGGTCGGCCTTGATGTCGTTGTCGGGGTTCAGCGACGCGACCCACCACCGGCAGACGTCGGCCCCGTAGTCCTTGAACAGCTCCTCGATCTTCAGGGCGTTGCCGCCCGACTTCGACATCTTCCGGCCGTCCTTGTCGACCATGAACCCGTGGGTCAGCACCCCCCGGAAGGGTGCGCGGCCGGTGACGGCGAGGGCCGGTAGGAGCGAGTGCTGGAACCAGCCGCGGTGCTGGTCGGAGCCTTCGAGGTAGAGATCGATCGGGTATCCATCGCCGGCCTGTTGGTCGTTCCAGCCGCCGCGCATCACGGCGTGCCAGGAGCTGCCAGACTCGAACCAAACATCGAACGTGTCGCCGCCCTTGGTCAGCGTGGACTTGTCGAGGCCGTCTTCCTCGTAGTCGGCCAGGAGGTCTTGCGGTGACATATAGAACCAGGCGTCGCTGCCCTTGTCCGTGAAGACCTGGGCGACGGCCCGGACGCTGCCGGCGCTCAGCAGCGGGGTGCCGTCGGGCTGGAAGAACGCGGGGATGGGCAGGCCCCAGGCGCGTTGCCGGCTGACGCACCAATCGGGGCGGGACTCGAGCATGCCGCGCATGCGGTTGCGGCCCCAGGCGGGGAGGAAATCGACGTCGGATTCGGTTTGCTGCAGCGCGAGGTCGCGCAACGTTGTACCAGACGCTTCGCCCCCGGAAGGGGGCTCAGCTTCGGCGTGGGGGGCGGTGAGCGGGCGGTCGACGCCGATGAACCACTGCTCGGTGGCGCGGAAGATCACCGGCTTCTTGCCGCGCCAGTCGTGCGGGTAGCTGTGGGTGAACCGCTCGGCGTGGAAGAGGTGGCCGCTCTCGCGCAGCCGTTCGACCACGGTGTCGTTGGCCGTCCAGATCGACTCGCCCCGCAGCCAGTCGGGCACGGTGTCGTCGTAGGTCCCGTCGCCGCGGACCGGGCAGTAGACGTCCAGCCCTTCGCGCAGCCCGGTCTGGTAGTCCTCCGCCCCGTGGCCCGGCGCGGTGTGGACCAGCCCGGTACCATCCTCCAGGGTTACGTACTCGGCCGCCACGACCTTGCCGATGCGGTCGATGAACGGGTGGCGGTACTCGACCCCGAGCAGGTCGCGGCCCGGGAAGGTCTCGGTCGGCTCGGCCGTGTCGATCCCGCCGAGGGCGAGCACCTTCGGCGCGAGCTGCGTCGCCAGGACGACCTGCCGGCTGCCGGCGGGGTAGAGGCCGTACTCGTAGCGCTCGTTCACCGCGACCGCGAGGTTGGCCGGCAGGGTCCACGGCGTCGTGGTCCAGATCATCAGCGAGCGGTCGGCGAGCCCGTCGCCGAGGCAGGCGTACTCGACGTAGACCGACATGTCCTCCCGCTCGTAGTACTCCAACTCCGCCTCGGCAAGGGCCGTCTGGTTGTCGATCGACCAGTGCACCGGCTTGAGGTCGCGGTAGACCAGCCCCTTCTCGATCATCCCGGCGAAGACCTCGAGCACGCCGGCCTCGTACTTGGGCAGCATCGTCAGGTACGGGTCGTCGTAGTCGGCCAGCGTGAGCAGCCGCTGCATCTGCTTGGACTGGGTCTTGACGTGTTTCGCGGCGTAGGCCTTGCACTTTTTGCGGACGGCCATGGGTTCCAGGTCGTCGCCGCCGCCCTGCATCTCCTGCATGACCTTGTGCTCGATGGGCAGGCCGTGGCAGTCCCAGCCGGGGGTGTAGGGGCAGTCGTGGCCGAGCATGGTCTTGCTGCGGACGACCAGGTCCTTGAGGACTTTGTTGAGCAGGTGGCCGAGGTGGATGTCGCCGTTGGCGTAGGGCGGGCCGTCGTGGAAGATAAAAGGCTTACCCGGTTCGACACCCGACGCGGAGCGCCCGCGCAGCTTGGCGTACAGCCCGAGCTTCTCCCAGCGTTTCTGCGAGGCCGGCTCGTTCTGCACGAGGTTGGCCTTCATCGGGAATGCGGTCTTGGGCAGGTTGAGCGTCTTCTTGTAGGAACGCTTCTCGGGGGCGTCGGTGGGCATGGGGGGATGGGGTTGAATTTCCGGGGGAATAAAAAACCCGCCGGGGGGCGGGCAGGGCGGGGTCGCGGCGCGGCACGGGCCGCCCTACCGGTGGGGGGCTGGAGCCTGGGTAATCGTGGGGGAAGTTTCGGGCATTGTTGAAAGTATACCGGCCGGGGAAGGGCGGTTCGGCTCCCTCCCCCCCCCAGGAGAAAGCTGGGGTGAGGGCGAGGGTGCCGCGGGACGGGTTCGATGTAGGCGGCGGGTGATGAGTCACACCGCCCTCACCCCGACCCTCTCCCGGGGGGAGAGGGGGTCGGAGGGTCAGCGCTGTTGGGCGGTGAGGCGGTCGGTGGGGGCGGGTCCGGGGTTGGTTCCGGGGGCGGGTCCGGCGGCCCAGGCGGCGTCGGGGGAGTCGGCGAAGTCGGGGTCGACGCCGAGGCCCGAGGCGAGGGCTTCGCCCCAGGTGCGGAGGCGGTCGAGCTCGGCGAGTTCGTCGCCGGTCGAGACGTTGGAGCCCTCGAGGTGTTTCTGTTCGAGGGTGCCGAGGCCCAGGTGGCCGGGGTGGTCGACGAGGGGCGGGCCGGACTCGGGGGTGGCGGCGTAGCGGCCGGGGCCGACGGGCCGCAGGGCGATCTCGCTGGCGAAGCGGGCGAGGTGGAGCCGGCCGACGGCGACCCAGCGGGCCGGGGTATCGACGGGCAGGACGCGGACGGTGCCGTCGGGGTCGATTTTAAGGTCGCGGTAGTCGTCGGGGAAGGTGACGAACGGCTCGACGGGCGGGCCGTCGGGCGAACCCTGGACGAGGCGGTGGTCGGCGTTGACGTAGAGCCGGCCGGCGCGGGAGTAGCTCAGTCCGTCGACGCCGCCGCCGTCGGGGTCGTCGAGGATGAGGTAGCCCGCGCCGCGGACCGCGACGTCGAGCCACCGGCCGGTCTCGACGGGCCGGCCCGGGCTGGGGTCGAGCACCATGACGGGTTGCAGCACGGTCTTGGTCCGGCCGGCCGGGCCGTCGGAGGCGACGGGTTCGAAGATGGGCCGCACGGCGCGGTAACCCGGCGTCTGGGCGTGGGCGAGGTTCTGGAGCACGACGGCGTAGGCGGCACGGACCCCGTCGAGGGTGGCGGCGTACTGGGCGCGGTCGGGGTGGCCCGAGCGTTCCTCGGCCGGGCCGGTGCGGACCTGAGCCGCGGCGGCGCCCGTGGGCTCGCCGCAGCCGGTGAGCCCCACGGCCGCCGCGGTCAGGGCGGCGGCGGAGAGGGCGTGGGTGATCGGTGAGGTCCGGTTGGCCATGGGCGACATCCGTTTCGCGTCCGTGGTGGGGTCAGAGGTGGGGATCGGCAGGGGCGCAGCGTGAACGTCCCGACGCCGCGGATGTTATCGGTCTAAAACCCGGTTTGGCTGCAATCCGGCAGGAATTTCGCCGGCCGCGTCACAGCAGCGCCCGCAGGGGCGTGCGGTGGCGCTCGAACGCCGCCGCGGGCAGGCACACCGTGTCCCACTTGGCCGACCGCGGCCGCATGTCCCGCCGGTAGTCCGCCAGCCGGACGGCCAGCACGGCGTACCAACGCGCGCCGAACTCGAAGACCTCGAGGAACAACGCGTCGGGCGGCTGGGCGTCGCACCAGAACAGGAACGCGAACGCCGGCTCGAACCCGTCGCCGAAGATCCCCGACCACGTCTCCAGGCAGGCCACGTCGTCGCGCGTCACCCAATTTTGTAAACCCGACCGTGACGCCGCGCCGGCCGCGGTTTTACGCGACGGGACCTTGCGGCCCTTCACGTCGATGAGCAGGTTCGGCCCGGCCTCGGAGTAGACGACGAAGTCGAAGCTCTTGAGCTTCTTCGCTCCCGCGATGCCGGCCCGGCCGTGCAGCGCCCGCTTCGCCTCGTCGACCGCGACGTAGGCGATGCCGTTGGCCCGCAGGTAGTGCTCGAACGCCTGCTCGTAATGGAACCGCCGCTGGGCCACGGCCCGAGTGTACCGGCGTCCGCCACGTCCCCGTGGCTTCGGGGCCACGCTTCAGGCGAGCAGGCCCAGGTGCGTCGCCGGGTCGGCCGGGTCGAGGAAGTACCGCAGGTTGGGGAAGACGGTGGCCATCTCCGACGCGGGGACGCCCATCCACCGCGCCATCTCG
>JBCCRT010000035.1:0-22255 GCA_039201235.1 Planctomycetota bacterium | reverse complement strand
GCGGTGGATGGGCGCGGTCTTGCCGGTGTTGACGGGCCCGGCCTCGTCGATCGGCTCGCCGAGCAGGTTGAACACCCGACCCAGCACGCCCTCGCCCACGGGCACGGCCACGGGCTCGCCGGTGTCGACGCAGTCCATGCCGCGGACCAGCCCGTCGGTCGAGCCGAGGGCGACGGCCCGGACCTCGCCGCCGCCGAGGTGCTGCTGGACCTCGCCGGTGAGTTCGATGTCAAGCCCGTTGTGGCTGCCGGTGATCTTCAGGGCGTTGTAGATCTCGGGCAGGTCGGCCTCGGGGAAGCGGGCGTCGAAGGTCGAGCCGATAACTTGGGTGACGGTGCCGGTGGCGGGCATGGTGGATTCCGTTTCTGAGGGGGATTGCGGTTCTAAAAGAGCTTCGATGATCGGGACGGAGACTAACGCCACCGCAACCGGGCGACAAATTCGTATATTTTGTTTGCAGATATATCGGTGCTAGATATATTGTTCAGCGAAGCATGCGAGAACTCGACGCCAAATCCCGCCGCGACCTGTTCCGGGGGAGTCTGGACGTGATGGTGCTGGCCGTGCTCGCCGACGGTCGGCAGTACGGCTACTCGATCCAGAAACGCCTGCGCGCCGCCTCGGGCCAGGCGGTCCAGGCCGGGACGCTGTATCCGCTGCTGCACCGCCTCGAGACGCATGGCCTCATCGCCGCGACCTGGGAAGAGGGCACCGGCCGCCCCCGGAAGTGGTATTCGCTGACGTCGGCGGGCGAAAAAAAATTCCGGGGGGCCGTGGCGGACTGGCAGGCGATGTTCGCCCGCATGCAGTCGCTGGTGCTGCCGGCGCTCCGGCACGTCACGAACCACCCGCAGGCGCGCCCAACCACCTGATGATCAAAGCCCGGGGGCAGCCGCTCCCGGGCTTTACGGCTTCTCCAACCCCGGGATCGCAAGCCATGTCCGAACGCGAATTCGAGGCGTACCTGAACCTGCTCGCCCGGACGCTAAAGCTCTCCGACGCGCAGCGGCAGCGGATCGCCGGCGAGCTGCGCGACCACCTCGAAGAACGGCTCGAAGACCTGACCGAACGCGGCGTGGACCGCGACGCGGCGATCCTCGCGGCGCTCGACGAGTTCGGCGACGCCCACGTGCTGGCCCACGACCTGACCGTTCCCCAGACCCAACTCCGTCGGAGAAAACTCATGCAGACCGGCTTCGCCACCGTGGCCGCCGCGGCGCTCGTCGCGTTGGCCGTGACCTACCTGCTGCCGACCAACCGGCAGGGGACCGCCCCGCAGAGTCCCGCACACGCTCAAACCGAGGAGACGGTCTCGCTAAGCATCGGATCAGAACCGCCGCGTCCGGAGGTCCGGACCGCGATGGTCGATCTGCTGCCTTATCTTCGGCTTGGCCTGGACGCGCCCGGGCTAGACGTCGATGATCTGGCCTCCAACACGTTTGCGGTGGCGGCGCAGGAATTTGCCGACAACACCTACGACGTCGTCGCCGCCACGCTCGGGCCCGACGCGGGGTTCGAGGGTGTCTCGGTCTGGGCCGGATTCATGACGGCGGTCGGTTCCGAAGAAGCGGTCGCCGCGGTCGAGCGTTACCTCACCCAACTTGATCGGCAATTACGAGAACGGTCGGAGCGGGAAGCCGTGAGGAAAGCGGAGCAAGAGGCGGAGCAAAAAAAACTCTTGCTAGATCCAAATACTCCACTTCCGCGGGGCGGGATCTTCGGGAGCGAGTGAAGCCGAGCTGAAAGCTGCGGTCGGTTTGTCGGGCCCAGCGCTTTATCATCTCGGCGATGCCAATCTTTCATCCGCCGTTACTCGCACAAGCCGCCGACGCCCCGCCGACGATCGCGATCGACCCGGAGGCGGCCGAGGGCATTGAGCTCGTCCAGCCCGAGGCCGCGCCCGAGCCGGAGGTGCAGGGTGCGGTCGAACAAGCCCTCGACGACGTTGTGCCCGACACCGGCAACGCCTCGGTGGACGGGGCGGTCAACACGCTGATCGACGCGGTCGGCGGGATGATCGACGGGTTCTTCAACGCGATCCCGCAGCTGCTGATCGCGGCGCTGGTGCTGATCGTCACGGCGGTGGTGGTCAAGCTGGCCGACCGCATTGCGCGGAAGCTGATGGTGCGGGCCCGGCTGCGGGAGAGTTTGCGGGACCTGTTCCGCATCTTTATCCGCACCGCGATCTGGTTCGCGGGGTTGATGACCGCGGCGATCATCGTGTTCCCGGGCTTCGGCGTCTCGAACCTCGTGGCGACGGCGGGGCTGGCGACGATCGCCATCGGCTTCGCGTTCCAGGACATCTTCGAGAACTTCTTTGCCGGCATTTTGATCCTGTGGCGGTTCCCGTTCGAGAACGGCGACTTCATCGAGGTCGACGGGCTGATGGGCAAGGTCGAGGACGTCGAGATCCGGATGACGCACATCCGCCGGCCCGACGGCGAGCTGGTGCTGGTGCCCAACTCGACGATCTTCAAGAACAACGTGACGGTGATGACCAACCGCCCGCACCGCCGGCTGGAGGTCGCGGTCGGGATTGCCTACGGCGAGTCGGTCGCCGAGGGGAGGCGGGTCATCCTCGAGGCGGTCAAGGGCTGCGACACGGTGCGCGACGACGCGCCCCCGGAGGTGCTGGCCACGGCGTTCGGGGCGTCGTCGATCGACTTCGACGTGATCTGGTGGGCTGACGCCAAGCCGCTGGACGCCCGGCGGAGCCGGGACCAGGTGGTCGAGGCGATCAAGCGGGGCCTGGACGACGCGGGCATCGAGATCCCGTACCCCTACCGGACGCTGACGTTCTCAAAGAACGAGCCGGACATTATCGAAGCGGTCGCAGGGCGGATGGGCTCGGGCGGGGCGGGCGACAGCGGCGGCGCGTAAGCGTTCGGGCGGGCAAGCCCGCCCGCTACGCCTCGTCGGCTCGGTTATGTTGAACGGATGACCGGCCCCACTGACCCGCCCGAACCGATCGACGTCTACTTGCTGGCGGGCCAGTCGAACATGTCCGGGGCTGGGCGGTCCGAAGACGTGCCCGCGGCGTTGCGCGAGCCGCACGCGACGGCGTTGATGTACTTCGCGCCGCTCAACAAGCCGGGGCACGACCGGCTCGAGCGCGACGGGGTGCGGCGTTGGACGCCGCTGGCCCCCGGCACCGGCGGGCCGATCGGCGGGTTCGGGCCCGAGCTGTCGTTCGGCCACACGGTCGCGGCGCAAACCCCGGACCGCCGGGTCGCGCTGATCAAGTCTGACCGCGGCGGCAGCGGGATGTTCAACGACTGGCGGCCCGCCGACCGCGACGACCCCTCGACGCTGACCAATAACATGCTTCGCGACGCGGCGGACGCCTTCGAGGCCCTGCTCGAGGCCGGCCACGACGCCCGGTTCGCGGGTTTTCTTTGGTACCAGGGCGAGCGCGACACCCGGCCCGACGCGCCCGATCCCGCCGGCTACGGCCCGTTCCTCGACACGCTCTGCGAACGCCTCGCCGACGAGCTCAACGACGGGGCCGACTTCGCCAAGGTGTTCTTCCGAGTCCACCCGCACGACGCCGAGCAGCCGCATGCCGGGGCGATCCGCGACACGCTCGTCGCCCGGGCCGAGGCCGACCCGCGTGGCGCGTGGGTCGACGTCGACGACTTGACCTATCCCGACCGTTTGCACCCCGACGGCCCGTCGCTGCTGACCGCGGGCGATCGCGCGGCCGCGGCGATGCTCCGACACCGCGGCGCAAACGACTCAATCCTTCTCCCCCCGGGAGAAGGTGGCCCGCGCAGCGGGTCGGATGAGGGCGGGTCGGGGTTGTCTGTCGATCAAGCGGGTGAGTCGGCGAGCGCTCGCCCTCACCCCGACCCTCTCCCGGGGGGAGAGGGAGCCAAGCCCCCAGGCCCCCAGGCCCCCAGGCCCCCAGCCGCCCCCCGCGTCCTGGCCCTCATGAATCAGAAGGGCGGCGTCGGCAAGACCACCACCGCGGTCAACGTCGGCGCGGCCCTGGCCGAGCTCGGGCTCCGCGTGCTGTGCGTCGACCTCGACCCGCAGGCGCACCTCACCCTGTCGCTGGGCATCGAGCCCGACGCGATCGAGAAGTCGAACTACCACCTGCTCACCGAGACGGACACCACCGCGATGGAGGTCGTGCGTTACACGGCCCGCGACGACCGCCGCCTGGCCGTGCTGCCGGCCGAGACCAACCTCGCCGGCGTCGAGTCGGAGATGGCGGAGCTGGTCGCCACCGGCCTCGCGCAGACCGTGCTCCGCAACAAGTGCCGCGATTTGGTGAAAGAGTTCGACTACGTGCTGATCGACTGCCCGCCGAGCCTGGGGTTGCTGACGATCAACGCGCTGACGCTGGCCCGCGAGATCGTCGTGCCGATGCAGGCCCACTTCCTCGCGCTGCAGGGCATGACCAAGCTGCTCGAGACCATCGGTATGGTGCGGCAGGGGATCAACCCGTCGCTATCGGTCGCCGGGGTCGTACTGTGCATGCACGAAGGCAACACGCTGCTGGCCAACGAGGTCATCGGCGAACTCGAAGCGTTCTTCGACGGGGCCCGGGGCACCGACCAGCCGTGGGCCGACGGGCGGGTCTTCACCCCGCCGATCCGCCGCAACATCAAGTTGGCCGAGGCCCCGAGCTTCGGGCAGTCGGTCCACGCCTACGCCCCGGAGTCGAACGGCGCGAAGGACTACCTCGCGCTGGCCCGCTCGATCGCGGACCCGAAGGATAGCTGAGAGAAAAACACTCGCCCCGGCGGCGGCGCGTCATTATGGTGACGGGCCGTAACTTCATTTCCTCAACGGGAGGGTCCGTCATGTTGTCTGCTTGCGTCCGCCGATCGGTTTTGGGTGTCCTGATGGCTTCGTTGGTTTCGCTGCCCGGGGTTCCGGGGTTTCCGGGGGTGGCCCTGGCCGACACCGCGGCGGGGGTGGCGGAGGTCGAGGGCCTGCTGCGGCGGGCCGAAAGCAACCTGGAATCGGTGCAGCAGAGCCTCGCCGGCCGCGACGCGCCGCCGCGCGGCTCGGCGGGCAAGCTGCTGGTCCGCCGGCTCGACCAGGCCCGGGACGACCTGAACCCGGCCGGCGAAATCGTCGCCACGCTCCCCGCCGATGGCCCGGGCGTCGCCGAGGTCGCCACCCGTCACCAGGCCGCGGTCACGCTGCACACCCGACTCGCCGCGTTCATGAACGGCGGGCAGGCCCCCGCCGCGGACGCCGGCCCCGCCGACGGCGAGGTGCCCCTCGGCTATCCCCACGCCGACCAATTCAAGAACGCCACCTTCACCCTCCGCAACAAGGTCGAAGCCCCGGCCAACCAGCTCGTCCAGCTCCAGGCCGAGCTCCAGCCCGTAGACGACCAGCTCTCGATCAACCACCGCACCACCGCCCAGGCCGTCGCCACCATCGCCGAGGCCCGCCGCCAGGCCGGCTTCGTCGACGACGCGTTGGCCCCCGTCCCCGCCAACGGCCAGGGCGTCGCCGCCGCCAAACAGCGCCTCGCCGCCGCCCGCCAGGCCATCGACGGCAGCGAAACCTACTTCGCCCCCCTCAACGCGAAGCTCGCCGCGATCGTCGACCCCGCCAACTACCCCAACCTCTTCGCCGACCAACGAAAACTCAGCGACATCCGCAGCACCTACGGCCAGGAATGGATGTTCCGCTCGGGCCGCGACCTTGTCGCCGAACTCCACGCCCAACGCCCCGTGATTGCCGCCGAGCTCAACCGCATGGGCCCGACCTACGGCCGACTCATCCAGCAACAGACCCAGCTCGGCAAAGAGTTGGGCGGCGTCGCGCAGAGCGCCGTCGCCGCCGTCCGCGGGTTCGATCAGCAGGTCGAGGCCCAGCGTCAGACGCTGCCCGGCGAGATCACCGCCCACCTCGCCGAGGCCAAGCGTCTGGCCGCCGAGGCCGTCGCCCAGCAGAAGCCCGCCTTCTTCGCCGGCGGCATCCCCCAGCAGACCGACGAGGCCGAGGACCGGCTTAAGCTCCTCGAAGCTATCGCCCCCGACGCCGGCACGAAATCCCGCGCCGAGTACGCCGCCGCCGCCGCCGAACTGGACCGGATGGCCGCCGGCCTCCGCGAGCAGATCATCGCCGAGAACCGCCCCCCGACCGACCGCTTCGCCGGCGACGACCGCGACCAGGCCATCGCCACCGCCGTCGACGCCTGGGGCTACCAGGAACAGGGCTTCGAGGTCCTCGGCGTCCGCATCCCCGCCGAGGCCTGGGAACGCCAGGAACGCTTCTTCTTCGACGGCGAGCTCGACCTCGCCGACGGCACCAGCACCGGCACCCTCACCAAACAAGACCGCAGCCGCCTGCAGGTGCAACTGCTCATTGCCGTGAAAGATAACCCCCGATTGGCCAAGATCGTTCCCGTTAACGTCTGGAAAGATCACATGAAGGGCGACACCATGATCGGGACCCCTCTGTTCGCCGGCGACGAGGAACTGGCGGCCCGTTCGCTGCTGCTCCGCGAGAACATCGAATAGGCGGAGGTTGTAGGTTCGTGGCCGTCTGCGCGGCGGGCGGCAGGGGGATACCCCCTGTACCCCCAAGAGGGGTCATCGCAACGGCCTTCGGGGTGCAGGGGCAGAGCCCCTGCCGCCCGCCGCGCAGGCGACGGCAGACCAACACCTTCCGGGACACGAAATCAATATGGTCTTGTTGACGGTCAGCCGGTCGTCCGACGGGCGCGGCGGGCCCACCACGGCGTGGCGGCGAGGAGCAGGGCGAGGCCGGTGGGTTCGGGGATGACGAGGAAGACTTGGCCGTTGGCGAAGTCGATGCGGGTGGTGAAGGAGGTATCGCCGTTGAGCGAGATCAGGTCGAAGCCGCCGACGATCGAGCCCGCGTCGAGGATCAGGAACTCCTGGGGTGTGGCCGGGCCCGCGGAGAGTGTGCCGAAGGGGCCGACGGGAAAGAGGGTCGGGACCGAATCGATGTAGAGCGCTCCGGCCAAGGTGGCGGTGCCGGTGACGACGAGGGTGTCGATCCCGGGGCCGTTGGCCGCGGTGTCGAGGTAGACGCCGCCGCTGCCGCTCTGGCTTTCGTCGGTGAGGAGGAGGTCGCCGTCGATGGTGAGTGTGGCGAAGCCGCTGCTTCCGGGGGCGGTGAGGTCGGGGCGGATCTCGCCGGTGAAGCCGTTGAAGACGTCGGCGAAGATCGTGCCGTCGCCCCGGATGACCGACGGGCTGCCCTGGTCGCTGTTGAGGTTGCGGCGGTCGCCGTTGCCGTCGACCACGGAGAACGTCGAGCCGGCCCCGACGGTGAGGGTGCCGGCGTTGGTGAAGTCGAACGGCCCGGTGAGTCGGGTGGTCAGGTCGGTGCCGCCGGTAAGGCTGAACGAGCCGGCGTTGGTGTCGAAAGCGTCGGACACCAGCGAGCCGGGCGTGCCGGCGGCGTCGTTGAAGAGGTTGGTGTCGGCGGCGTTGCCGTGGAACGCGAGGCTCGCCCGGTCGTTGACCACGAGGTCGAAGCCGTTGGGCGCGACGTCGAGGGTGCCGTTGTCGGCGCGGAAGGTGCCGCCGGTGACCGCATCGATCCCGCCGGTGGTGTCGAACTGACGTACGGGCGTACCGCTCACCACGGTAAGCGTGCCGCCGTTGACGGCCTCGAAGGCGCCGCGCTGGTCGAGCGTGCCGCCGAGGTCGAGGGTGAGTTGCGAGCCTTTATCGGCGCGGAACGTGCCGCGGTTGTTCAGCGTGGCGGCGGTGTCGGTGAGCCCGACGTTCAGGGTGCCGCCGGCGTCGGCGACGACCAGGCCGTTTGCGTCGAAGTCGCCGAGCAGGTCGAGCGTGCTGGCCGCGCCGCCGGACGCGTCCCGGGCGATCAATTGGCCTTCGGCGGTCACCGAGCCGCCGAGGCTGAGGTCGGCCCCGTCTCCGATCTCGAACCGCCCGTCGATTACCTGCCCGAAGAGAAACGCCGAGTCGTTGTCGGCCAGGCGGACGACGCCCGTGCCGGTGGTCGTGAGCGTGCCGGTGCCGGAGCCGCCGCTGAGGCTGGGGTTGTCGGTCAGCAAGACGACGGAGCCGTCGACGGCTTGGATCGTTTCGAGGTTGAAGAAGCTGCCGCCCCCGGCCCCGGAGAGCTCCAGCGTGCCGCCGTTGCGGGCCCGCATCAGGCTGCTGTTGACCAGCGAGTCGGTGCCGCTCCCAGGGTTCACCCGCAGGGTCTGGCCGTTCGTGTCGGCGTCGATGAGGCCGTCGTTGGACAGCAGGACGCTGTCGGTCCCCAGCAATCCGTGGCCGTTGACGGTCTGATCGCTCCCGACGGTGAGGCGGAAGAGCTGGTTGGTCGGGCCGCCCTGGCGGACCGAGGTGTCGGCCCCGTCGAGCGTGAGCCGGCCGGTGCCGCCCAGCAGCAGGTCGGTCTGCAGCACGAGGGTGCCGGCGGTGAGAGACGGGTTGTCGTGGGTCAGCGTGATCTGTCCGTCGTTGACCGTGGCCGACCCGCCGAGCAGGTTCAGCCGGCCGCCGGCGGCGACGGTCACCCCGCCGGCGGCGGTGACGGTCAGCCCGTCGACCGAGGCGTCGCCCGTCAGCCGCGCGGGCGGGGCCACGCCGACCGTGGCGGTCTCGCCGCCCAGGTCGGGCACGCCGGTCGGCGTCCAGTTGCCGGGGGTCAGCCATAAGCCGTCGCCGGCGGCGCCGGTCCACGTGAAGTCCTGCGCCGTCGCCCCCGCGGCACACCCGGCCACCGCGACGGCCCAAGTAGCCGTCAAACACCTCGATGGCTGGGTCAACAAGTTCACCATGGATTTTCTCCCTCGCCGTAAAGCCGGCGTAAATCATGAGCCGTACCGGACCGGTCCGTGCTGTTTTCGGTTCATACTAACCCGACCGCCGTGATTTCCGCCATTGATTCAGGGCGGTTTTCGACCAGCAGTTCACGACGTCGTCTCGGGTAACGCCGGCGCGTCGCGCGGTCAGGACGCCGAAGCGTAGGTTGTCGTGGTCGCCGGGGCCGTGGGCGTCGGTGTTGATCGAGAGCTTGCCGCCGTGGTCGTGGACGAAGGCGGCGGCGTGCGTGTCGCGGAGGTCGAGGCGGTAGGGGCTGGCGTTGATCTCCAGGGCGACGTCGTGCTCCGCGGCCCCCCGGAAGATCGCTTCCATGTCGGGGGACAGGCCGTCGCGGCGGTTGATGATCCGGCCGGTGGGGTGGCCGACGATGTGGACGTGAGGGTTTTCGATGGCTTTGAGCAGGCGTTTCGTGGCCTTGGCGGGGTCTTGGGACAGGGCGGCGTGGGGCGAGGCGACGACGAGGTCGAGCTCGGCCAGGAGCTCGTCGGGGTAGTCGAGCGAACCGTCGGCGAGGATGTCGACTTCGCTACCGGCGAGGACGGTGATGGTGTCTTTGAGTTGCTTGGCGACCTCGCGCACCGCCTCGATGTGTTGAACGAGTCGTTCTTCGGACAGGCCGTTGGCCTGGGCCTGGCCCTTGGAGTGGTCGGTGATGGCGACGGTGTGGAAGCCGCGGTCGGCCGCGGCGCGGGCATTGTCTTCGATGCTCCAGCGGCCGTCGGAGGCGGTGGTGTGGCTGTGCAGCTCGGCCCGGATGTCGCCGAGCGTGATCAGGCTTGGTAGCTCATCGTCTTCGGCCAGTTTCAATTCGCCGCGGTCTTCGCGCAGCTCGGGTGGCACCCAGGCCAGGCCCAGCTCCCGGAAGACGTCTTGCTCGGTCGCCCCGGCCAAGGGCGTGGCGTCGGCGTCGCGGTCGGCGGCGGCGTCCTTGCCTTCCCACAGGCCGTACTCGTTGAGCGATTTGTTTTGCGACAGCGCCCGCTCGCGCATCTTGACGTTGTGTTCCTTGCTACCCGTGAAGTACATCAACGCCGCGCCGAAGCTCGCGGGCGGCACGACGCGGAGGTCCGCTTGCATGCCGCCCGCGTCTTTGACGGTCCGTACGGACGCCTTGGTGGAGCCGTGGGCGATGACTTCATCGACGGCCGGGTGTTCGACGAACGCGGTGAAGATCGCGTCTTTCAGGGTCTCGTCGCCGCAGGCCACGAGGATGTCGATGTCGCCGATGCTCTCCTTGCCGCGGCGGAGGCTGCCGGCGTACTCGATCCGCTCGACCCCCGGAAGTTCTTGGAGGTCTTCGACGAGGAAGGTGGCGAGGGCGTAGGCCTTGCCGATGCGTTGCCGCTTCCCGGCCGACTCGGCGAACTTCAGATTCTTGGCGATGTTTTCGACCTTCTTCTTGCCGAAGCCTTTGAGCGTCTCGAGTTCGCCGCTGCCGAGCTTGGCCTTGAGGTCGTCGAGCGACTCGACGCCGGCCTCTTTCCACAGCAGCGCCGCGGTCTTCGGCCCCAGCCCCGGCACATCCATCACCTTCAGCAGCCCGTCGGGCACTTCGTCGAGCAGGCGTTGGTGGTCGGCGATCCGGCCGGTGTCCAAAAACTCGGCGATGCGGTCGGCGGTGCCCGGCCCGATGCCGTCGACCTTGGGCAGCAGCGCCGGGTCGATCTCCGCGACGTCCTTGTTCATGTGGTCGAGGACGCGGGCGACCTTGGCGAAGGCGTTGACCTTGAACCGGTTGCCGCCGGTGAGCTCGGTGAGGTCGGCCATCTGCTGGAAGACGGCGGCGAGGCGGGGGTTGGTGGGTTCGGCCATGGCCGTAGTCTACGGCTGGAGCGGGCGCGGCCCGCCGCGGGCTCGCCGCTAAACTACGGCATGCCCAGTCAAATCAAGACGGAATCCACCGGCCGCGCCGCGTTGCCCCTGACCGACCTGGACACCTTCGAGCGTCGCCACCACGGCCTGCCCGAGGCCGACGAGCAAGCGATGCTCGACGTCGTCGGCGTCGGGTCGGTCGACGCGCTGATCGAGCAGACGGTGCCGCGGGACATCCGGCTCGACGGTCCGTTGGAGCTGGCGGGGCTGAGCGACGAGCGGCCGTTGGGCGAGTCGGCCGCGTTGGCCCGGCTGAGGGCGTACGCCGAGCGGAACGAGGTCAAGACGTCGCTGATCGGCATGGGTTACCACGGCACGGTGACGCCGCCGGTGATCCTGCGGAGCGTGATCGAGAACCCGAACTGGTACACGCCCTACACGCCGTACCAAGCGGAGATCGCGCAGGGTCGGCTCGAGGCGCTGCTGAACTTCCAGACGATGGTCAGCGACCTCGTCGGGCTCCCGCTGGCGGGCGCGTCGCTGCTGGACGAGGCGACGGCGGCGGCCGAGGCGATGGCGATGTGCTTCGCGGTCGGGCGCCAGAAGAAGCGGCGGTTCTACGTGGCCGAGGGCTGCCAACCGCAGACGGTGGCGGTGGTGCGGACGCGGGCCGAGGGGCTGGGGATCGAGGTGGTGGTGGGAAGCCCACGGATGGAATCCGTGGGCTTCGACGGGGAGGAGTATTGCGGGGTGTTGTTGCAGTACCCCGCGATGGACGGGCGGGTCGGGGACTACGCGGCGTTGACCGCCAAGGCGCACGAGCACGGGGCGTTGGTGGTCGCGGCCACGGACCTGCTGGCGTGCTGCCTGATCACGCCGCCGGGCGAGTGGGGCGCGGACATCGCGGTGGGCAGTGCGCAGCGGTTCGGGGTGCCGATGGGCTACGGCGGGCCGCACGCGGCGTTCCTGGCAACGCACGAGAAACACGCGCGGAAGATGCCGGGGCGGATCATCGGCGTGTCGAAGGACGCCCACGGCGACCCCGCGCTGCGGATGGCGATCCAGACGCGCGAGCAGCACATCAAGCGCGACAAGGCGACCAGCAACATCTGCACGGCGCAGGCGCTTTTGGCCAACGTCGCGGGGTTTTACGCGGTGTACCACGGCCCCGACGGGCTGCGGGCGATCGCGCGGCGGGCCCACGACTTGACCCGTGCCGCGGCGGCGGGGCTGTCCAAGCTGGGTTACGAAGTCGGCGGCGGGCCGTACTTCGACACGATCACGGTGAAGTTCCGCTCGGCCGACGCGTTGGTCGAGGCGGCGGCCGGGCACGGCCTGAACCTCCGCAAGCTCGACGACACCACCGTCGGTCTGTCGTTCGACGAGACGACGACCCCCGGAACGCTGACGCAGGTGTTCGCCGCGTTCGCCTTCGGCAGCGGGCAAGACCGGATGCTTCCGCCGGCCGAGCAACTCGCCGAATCGGATGAGGCCGGCGAAAGCCCGCAACCGCGGACGTCGGAGTTTCTCCGGCACGAAGTATTCAACCGCTACCACACCGAGCACGAGCTGCTGCGCTACCTGCAGCGGCTGGTGTCGCGGGATTACGGCCTGGCCCACGGCATGATCCCGCTGGGGTCGTGCACGATGAAGCTCAACGCGGCGAGCCAGATGATCCCCGTCACCTGGCCCGGCTTCGGCGACCTGCACCCCTTTGCCCCCGCCGCCCAAACGGCGGGCTACCGGCAGCTCTTCGACGACCTGGAGTCCTGGCTGGCCGAGGTCACCGGGTTCGCCGCCGTGTCGCTGCAGCCCAACGCGGGCAGCCAGGGGGAGTACGCGGGGCTGATGTGCATCCGGGCGTATCATCACGCCAACGGCGACACGCGGCGGACCAAGTGCCTGATCCCCACCAGCGCCCACGGCACCAACCCCGCCTCGGCGGTGATCGCGGGGCTGAGCGTCGTGCCGGTGCGGTGCGCCGACAACGGCGACATCGACCTTGACGACCTGCGGGAGAAGGCGGCGGTCTGCGGCGACGAGCTGGCGGCGCTCATGATCACGTACCCGTCAACCCACGGCGTGTTCGAAGAGGGCATCCGCGAGGCGTGCGACATCGTCCACGAGCAGGGCGGTCAGGTGTACATGGACGGGGCGAACATGAACGCCCAGGTCGGGCTGACGTCGCCCGGGAAAATCGGGGCGGATGTGTGTCACCTGAACCTGCACAAGACGTTCTGCATCCCGCACGGCGGGGGCGGGCCGGGCATGGGGCCGATCGGGGTGGCGGCGCATCTGTCTCCGTACTTGCCGACGCACCCGGTGAGTGGTGAGTGGGGGCGGGTGAGTGGGGAAGATGATATCTTGACTCACCCAACCCCACTCACCACTCACACGATCGCCGCCGCGCCCTACGGCTCGCCCTCGATCCTGCCGATCTCGTGGATGTACATCGCGACGATGGGCCCGGCCGGGCTGCAGCGGGCCAGCGAGCGGGCGATCCTGAACGCCAATTACCTCGCGGCCCGGCTCCGCGGGGCGTACGACATCCTGTACACCGGGCCGAGCGGGACGGTGGCGCACGAGTTCATCGTCGACGTCCGGCCGTTCGAGAAGTCGGCGGGTGTCACCGTCGACGACTTCGCCAAGCGGCTGATGGACTACGGCTTCCACGCCCCGACGATGAGCTGGCCCGTCGCCGGGACGCTGATGGTCGAGCCGACCGAGAGCGAGTCGAAGGCCGAGCTCGACCGCTTCGCCGACGCGATGCTCGGGCTGCGGGACGAGATCGCGCGGGTCGAACGCGGCGACTGGCCCACCGACGACAACCCGCTCAAGGGCGCGCCGCACACCGCCGCCGCGGTGACCGTCGACGACTGGACCCACGCCTACCCCCGCAGCGTCGCGGCCTACCCGGACGCGCGGCAGAAACGTCCGGGGGCGAAGTTCTGGCCGGCGGTGGGGCGGATCGACAACCCGTACGGCGACCGGAACCTGGTGTGCTCGTGCGAGCCGATGACGCCGTAGGAACGGCGGGACAAGTCCCGCCGCTACGCGTCGAGTGATTCAATCTTCCGAAAGGCGGAGGACCTGGCCGGTGAGGGTCTCGGTCAGGGTGCGGGTGAAGGTGTTGCCGTCGGGCAGTTGCAGGCGGACCTCGACGGTCTCGGCGGCGGTGCTGTGGCGGCCGACGGCTTCGCGGCGGGTCAGGTCGTAGAGGACGCGGGTGGTGGCGCTTCCGTCGAGCATGCGGATGTGGGGGGCGGGGGTGCCGGGGGGGAGTTCGCCGGCGGCGTCGGGGTCGGGGTCGAGGGACAGGTCGGCGGCACCGGTGACGACGGCGACGGGGACGCCCGCGAGGTCTTCGACGGCTTCGAGGGTGTAGGTCCAGTCCTGGTCGACCTGGCCGAGGTCGTGGTCCCAGCGGAAGGCGGTGTCCCAGGTCGTGCCGACCGCGACGTTGCCGGGGGGTGCCTTGGCGAGGGCGGCGAGGTCGGAGGCGGTCTCGCGGAAGTCGAGGTCGCTGGGCAGGAGTTTGGGGCGGGTGGTTTTAGGTTTCATGCGGTCGAGGCCGGCGAGGCCGGTGACTTCGCCGTCGGGGCCGAGGGTGACGGTGAGGGTGACGCCGGCCATGGCGGTGATGAGCTCGTGCATGATTTCGGTGTCGGGTGAGGCGAGTCGGCGGGAGTCGATGACCTGTTCGGGCTGACCGGCGGGTCGGTTGGTGAGGCTCATCCAGTCGAGGGTCATGGCGGCGGTGGAGGAGCCGTCGGGGCGGGCGTCGCGGACGGTCCAGGTGACCTCGCCGACGATCTCGAGGGTGGAGTCCTGGGTGCGTTCCCGGCCGGCGAGGGCGGCGGTGACGGACTGATCGATACGGTTCCAGAACTCGTAGCGAGTGGTCTGGCCGGGCGTGAGGGCGGGGCGGAGGTCGGCGGTGTCGTTGGCTTGCGCGGAGCCGGTGGCCGGGGTGAGGCTCAGGCACAGAAGCAGCAGCAGCGGCGGAGCGGTTTTCATCGGTACAGGCTCGGCGAGGGTTCGCGTTGGTTGAAGCGTAGCCAGCGGAGGGTGGTCAGCCGCCAGACGCCGTCCTCGCCGCGGGCCCAGTCGAGCTGCCACTGGGTCCGCATCGGGAAGCCGTTGACGCGGCTGCTAACGTCGAGGGTGGAGGTGCCCCCGGAACCCTCGGAACCCCAGGAACCATCGGAAGCCGCGTCGACGGCCCGGACCTGGTTTTCCGTGACGTCGTGTTTTTCCAGCTCGCCGGCGACGAAGGCGGCGGTGAGGTCGTCCCACACCGCGCCGCCCGGGCCGACCAGCAGGGCGCGGTCGTCGAAGAGATCGGACAGGGCCGGTTCATCGGCGGGCGAGGTTGCGGCGACTAGCGCCTCGGTCCGCGCGATCAGCGCTTCGCGGTCGGTGGTGACGAAGTAGGCGAGCGTGAATACCCCGAGGCCGAGCGCGAGGGCGGCGTAGGACACCAGGACCGCCCGGCGGTCGCCGCGGCGTTTGCCGACGATGCGTAGCCCGGCCGAGACCGCGACGCAGGCGACCACGGCCCAGCCGGGGTCTTCGAACAGCAGGCGGGAGAATTCGTCGGTCATCTGAGGATCGTACGGAAACCGGGCGATACGGGGTCGGGCGGACAAGTCCGCCCGCTACGCGGTGAAGCAAAAGCTCATTCGGCGTCTGCCCGGCTTCCGATAACGACAGGACGGCATGAGTGAAACCACGTTCAACCCGCTGCCGGCGAACGCCGCGGCGTTGGGGCGGTCCGACCCGGCGCTGCTCGGGGCGTTGCGCGGGGTGACGCCGGCGGGGCTTTGGTGGGGCGAGACCGCCGACGGGCACGCGACGGCTTCGCTCGAATCGGCGGAGCCGGGCGGCCGGGCGTTGGCGTTGTGCAGCCGGTACGACCCCGTCGGCGAGGCGGAGCGGCTGCTGGCGGGGATCGACTACGGCCAGACGGGCTGTGTCGTGCTGATCGGTCTGGGGCTGGGCTACGCCGCGGAGCGGGCGGCGGCGGCGCTCGGGCGTGACGGGCTGCTGGTGGTGTACGAACCCGACGCGGCGTTGCTGGCGGCGGTATTGGCAAGGCGTGACCTGAGCGGTTGGTTGTCGAACGGCAACGTGCGGCTGTTCGCCGGGCCCGTGTGCGAAGACGAGACCGAACCGGACGCGGCGACCCCGGTGGTCGACCGCGCCGCGGTGCTGTCGCGGTGCGAAACGGCGGCGCACCTGCTGACGCAGGGCACGCAGCTCGTCACGCTACCGACGACGCGGAAGCTCCACGCCGACTCGGCCGCGGCGTTCGGCCGGGTGATGGCGGACGTGGTCGCCTACTGCCGGACCAACATCGCCACGGCGTTGGTCAACGCGTCGCGGACCTGCCGGAACTTGGCGAACAACCTCGACGTCTACGCCGCCGGGGCGACGACCAACGAGTTGGCAGGGGCCGCGGAAGGCCGGGTCGCGGTGTGCGTCGGGGCCGGGCCGAGCCTGGTGAAGAACGTGGACCTGCTGCGTGATCCCGATCTGCGGCGTCGCGTCGTGGTCATCGTGGTGCAGACGGCGCTGCGGCCGCTGCTGGACCGCGGCGTCCGGCCCGACTTCGTCACGGCGCTCGACTACTCGCCGATCTGCGCGCGGTTCTACGAGGGGTTGCCCGAGCTGCCGGGCGTCACGCTCGTGGCCGAGCCCAAGGCCCACCCGGCGATCCTCGACGCGTTCCCCGGCCCGGTGCGGGTGTGTAATTCCGGGTTCAACGACCAGCTGCTCGGCGACCCGCGGCACAGCTCCGAGGGCATGGCCCGGCCCGTCACGCCGATCCGCGGCGGCGCGACGGTCGCGCACCTGTCGTACTACCTCGCCCGCCACCTGGGCTGCGACCCGGTCGTGCTGATCGGCCAGGACCTGGGCTTCTCCGACGGGCTCTACTACGCCCCGGGCACGGCGGTGCACCGCGTGTGGGAGTGCGAGCTCGGGCCGTTCAACACGATCGAGACGATGGAGTGGCAGCGCATCGTGCGAATGCGCGGGCACCTGCGGCGGTTCGACGACGTCCACGGCCGGCCGATCTTCAGCGACGAGCAGATGCTGACATACCTCAAGCAGTTCGAGCGGGACTTCGCCGCCGACACCGAGGCGGGGCTCACCGTGATCGACGCGACCGAGGGTGGGATGCCCAAGCGTCACACGGCGCGGATGACGTTGGCCGAGGCGTTATCGCAATATGCGACCGAAGCGGTGCCCGACCTGCCGATCCCGCCGTGCGGGCTCGACCCCGACCGCCTCGGTCGGCTCGACGCGCTGCTGCGGCGTCGGCTCGAGCAGGTCGCGGATCTGCGGCAGATGTCGCAGCGCAGCGTCCGCCTGATCGAGAAGATGCGCGGCTGCCTGCAGCGCGACGACAAGCGTCGGCTCGACCGCCACTTCGAGGAGTTGAACCGCAACCGCAACCGGGTCGAGGGCGACCTGAAGGAGCCGTTCGCGCTGGTGAACCAGCTCAACACGGTGGGCGCGTTCCGGCGCAGCCGGGCGGACCGGGCGATCGCGCAGGAGGCGAAGGACCCGCGGGAGAAGCTGTCCCGTCAGCTGGACCGCGACGGCGACAACCTGGCGTGGATCGTCTCGGCGTGCGACGAGGCGCGGGGGATTTTTGCGGAGGCGCTGGAGCGGGTGCAGCGCCACGAACCGCCTGCCGCCGTGGTCCGACCGAAGCCGCGGCGGGCCTTGGTCCCCTCTCCCGCGGGGAGAGGGTTAGGGTGAGGGCGAGACCGCGTAACACTTCCGAACGCGGGGCGGTCTCCACCCGGCCGCCCTCACCCCGCCCCTCTCCCGGGGGGAGAGGGGGGAAGACGAGATGAGCGCGGTTGTGCTGGTGGTAGCGGATATGGACGTCGGCCGGCTGGGCCACCGGCGGTCGCTGCGAGCGCCGTTGTCGGGTCGGCCGGTGCTGGAACACACGCTGCGTCGGGCGGCGCGGATCGACGGGATCGACCACGTGGTGGTGGTTCATGCGCCGGGGCAGACACCGTTGGACGGGATCGACACATCGGGGCTCGCTCGGCCTGTGGGGGCGTTCGCCCACCCCGACGCGGCGGGCGACGAACACACGCCGCGGCTGCGGGTCGCGCGGACGTGGGCGCTGACCGGCTGGCGGGGCGGGCTCGCGGGGGCGACGGCGTGGGACGAGCTGCTGCCGGCCACGCCGCTGCACGCCGCGGCGGAAGCGGTCGGGGCACAGGCCGTCGTGCTGGTCGGCGGCGACTGGTGTTTGTTCGATCCGGGCTACGCCGGTGATTTGCTGCGGCTGCACCGCGAAGCGCCCGAGGCGATGCGGCTGACGTTCACGCAGGCGCCGCCCGGGCTCGGGGCGGTGGTCACCAGCACCGACGTGCTCGGCGACCTCGCGTCCAAGCAGGCGACCATCGGCGGGGCGCTGGCGTATCAGCCGCACCGACCGGCGATCGATCCGATCGGCCGCGAGTGCAATTGGCCCATCCCCGCGTCGGTCCGCGACATGGCCCGTCGGTTTGTTTTCGATCTTCCTTCCGCAAGTGCGGCAAGCGTCGGCGGCGTGCCATTGGTCGAGGGTGTGGCCGAGCGTTTGGGTGAAGCGGTCTTCGACGCCGACGCCGTGGCGGTCGCCGACGCGGCGCGAGCGTGGGAGGCGTCGCGCCCACGCCGAGTCTTCGACACGTTGCCCGAGCAGGTCACGATCGAGCTCACGCCCCGACGTCTGGCCACCGGCCCGGTCGTACCGCAGCACCACGTCGAGCTGCCACGGGGGGAGATGGAAACGGCGTTAGCGGTCGAGGTGGTGAAGCAGTGCGGCGGCCGGGCGGTGACGCTCGGCGGGCTCGGCGACGCGACGCTGCACCCCGAGTATGCCGCGGTGGTCGAGGCCGCGGCCGCACTTCCGGGGGCCGGATTGTCGGGCTTGCATGTCGAGACGGACCTGCTGACCAAGCGCGACGTTTTGGCGCCGCTGACGGAGCTGCCGATCGACGTGGTGAGCGTCCGGCTCAACGCCGACACCGCGGCGACCTACGCCGAGGTGATGGGCGTCGACCGGCTGCCCGAGGTGATGGCGACGCTGCAGTGGCTGTTTGATCGGCGGTCGGGTTCGGGTAGGCCGGCGGGGATGCCGTGGGTGGTGCCGCGGCTGGTCAAGACGTCGGCGACACTGGGCGACCTGGAGACGTTCTTCGAGCGGTGGATGCAGGTCGTGGGGCACGCGGTGATCGAGCGGCCCTTGACGCTGGGGCGGGGGGCGGACGCGCTGATGCCGGACCTCAGTCCGGTGCCCATGGACCCGCCGTGGCGGGCGCCCGACCCCCGGAGCGCCGAAGACCCGCTCTTGGTCAAGCGTCGGCTGACGGTGCTGTCCGACGGGACGGTGACGCTGTGCGGGCAGGACGCTTTGGGGCGGGCGGCGTTGGGCAACGTCCGCGACCGGCCGCTGGCGGAGATCTGGGCCGGCTTGCCCGACCTGGACCTGCCCGCGATGGGTGATCCAGCCCGGGGCGTGACGTGCCGGCGGTGTTTTGAATGGTGGTCCGCGGTGACGGCCCGGGCGGCACGACACCGCGGCGTTCGTTAGGGTTGTTGCGTGTTTCATCCGTCCCCTCGGCATAGCCGATAAACCAATACCTCTATCTAAACCTTACGCCCCGTGCCCCGCGGCCCGATAAGCCGCGGCGCGGCCGGGCCCGAAAGCAGTGACTCCATGAACACCCTCGCCGTCATCCTGGCCCGCGCCGGCAGCAAGGGCCTGCCCCACAAGAACCAGCTGCCCGTCGGCGGCAAGCCCTGCCTGGCGTGGACGATCGAGCACGCGCTGCACAGCGAGCGGCTCGACCGCGTGCTGCTGTCGACCGACGGCAACGAGATGGCGGAGATCGGCCGACACCTCGGGGTCGAGGTCGTGACCCGCCCCTACGAGTTCGCCCACGACACCGCGCCGGTCGACGCCGCGGCCCGCCACGCCGTGACCTCGATCATCGGCAACCACGAGGCGGTCGTCATCCTCTACGGCAACGTCCCGGTCCGCCCGGCCGACCTCGCCGACCGCGCGGTCGCGAAGCTCTTCGACACCGGCTGCGACTCGGTCCAGTCGGTCTGCCCCGTCGGCAAGCACCACCCCTACTGGATGAAGACGCTGGCCGGCGATGGCGGCGACACGCTCGAGCCCTACGAACACAACGCGGTCTACCGCCGCCAGGACCTGCCGCCGCTGCACGAACTCGACGGCGGGGTCATCGCGGTGCGGCGCGAGTGCCTGTTCATGATCGACGACGCCGACCCCCACGCCTTCCTGGGCGAGGACCGCCGGGCGGTTGTGACCCGGCCCGGCGAGGTGGTGGACATCGATGGCCCGATCGACCTGCTCGTCGCCGAGGCGACCCTCAAGCTCGCCGCCGAGAAACGCAGCCGCGCCGCGGGGTGAGCCGCCGTTGACCAACAACCCCCGACGCATCGCGGTCGTCACCGGGACGCGGGCCGAGTACGGCCTGCTCGAGCCGGTGATGCGGGCGGTCGAAGCGCACCCGGCGTTGGGGCTGTTGTGCATCGCGGCGGGGATGCATCTGGTGACGGGGACGCATATGGATATCGGGTTCCCGATCGCGGCGAAGGTACGTATGCAAAAGCCAGACCCGAAGACGGACGCGGCCCGGGTCGGCCGGTACCACGACGCGGTGGCGCTCGGTAACGGGGTGCGGAACTTTGCTGAGGCGTTCGCGCGGCTCGAGCCCGATTTCGTCGTGGTGCTGGGCGACCGGGTCGAGGCGTTTGCGGCGGCGTCGGCGGCGTCGGTGGGGGGGCAGCGGGTGGCGCACCTGCACGGCGGCGACCGGGCCGAGGGCGTGGCGGACGAGGCGATGCGGCACGCGATCTCGAAGCTCGCCCACCTGCACTTCCCCGCCACGCCCGAGAGCCGGCGACGGCTGATCCGGATGGGCGAGCCCCCGGAACGGGTGCTTAACCACGGGTCGCCGGCCGTGGACGGATTGCGGGAGATCAAGCCGGCGGCGGACGCGCCGCGGGTGATCGTGATGCACCACCCGATCGGCGACGACGACGAGACGGAGCGTCGGCGGATGAGGGACATCCTGCTCGCCACGTCGCGGTTCGAACGGCTGGTCTTGATGCCGAACCACGACCCGGGGCGCGACGGTATCGCGGCGGCGATCCGAGAAGCCGAGGTCGAAGCGGTCGAGCACTTGCCGCGGGCGCGGTTCGTGTCGCTGCTGAAGGGTACGGACCTGATCGTGGGCAACTCGTCGGCCGGCCTGATCGAGGCGGCGGTGTGCCGGACGCCGGCGGTGAACGTCGGGCCGCGGCAGGCCGGTCGTCAGACGGCGCGGTCGGTGGTGTCGTGCGGCCACGGCAAGCGGCCGATCGTTGGCGCGATCAACCGGGCGCTGCGGTTGGATCGCTCGCGGCTGCGTCACCCGTACGGGCGGGGCGATGCCGGGATACGGATCGCGGCGACGCTGGCGTCGATCGGTTTGGACGCGGTGCCGTTGAAGAAGCGCAACGCGTATTGAACGGGATCGGGCGGGCGCGTACGCCCGGGGGTTTACGCCGCGGCCCTGCGGGTGAGGTGTTTCAGCACACCGGCGAGCTGGTCGGGGTCGAGCGACGCGGCGGCGAGGCCGGCGTCGGCGACGGCGCGGGGCATGCCGTAGACGACGCAGGACATGCGGTCCTGGGCGAGGATCGGGGCGCCGGCGGCGTGGAGGTCGCGGGCCCCGGCGAGGCCGTCGTCGCCGATGCCGGTGAGGATGACGGCGAGGACGCGTCGGCCGTGGCAGGCGGCGGCGGTGCGGAACAGCACGTCGGCGGAAGGCATGTAGAGCGCGTCGCGGGGCTCGTCGGACAGCCGGAGGCGGACGTCGGCGCGGCCGGCGCGGGTGAGGTGCGTATGGGTGCCGCCGGGGGCGATGACGACCTCGCCGGGCCCGAGGCGCTGTCCGTGCTCGCCGTGGACGACGCGGAGGGGGCAGAGCTCGTCGAGGCGGCGGGCCATGGACTCGGTGAAGACGCGGGGCATGTGCTGGCCGACGACAACGGGCAGGGGTAGGTCGGCGGGCAGTGCGGCGAGCAGGGTCTCGAGCACGGGCGGGCCGCCGGTGGACGACGCGATGCAGAGCAGGTCGAAGCCGGTGGCGGCGTAGCGCGGGGGCTCGGCGGCCGGCTTCGGGGTCGCGGGGGTGTCGTCCCGCTGGCGGCGGCCTTGGGCGAGGCCGCGGACGCGGCGGACCAGGTCGTCGAGGAAGCGCTGCTTGGCGGCGGGGTCGGCCGAGGTGTCTTTCGGGATCACGTCGGCCGCGCCGAGGCGCAGGGCCTGCAGCGACTGCATCGAGCCCTCGGTGGTCAGCGTCGAGCACATGAGCACCTGGGTCGGCGCCTCGCGCATGATCCGGCGTAGCGCGGTGAGGCCGTCCATCTCCGGCATCTCGATATCCATGGTCACGACGTCGGGCCGCAGCTCCTTGGCGAGTCGCACGGCCTCCTTGCCGTCGCGGGCCTTGCCGACGATCTCGAGGTCGGGCTGCTCGGCCAGCGCCCGGCCGATGGCGGAGCGCATGAAGACCGAGTCGTCGGTGATGAGGATGCGCAGCATGCGCGAAGGT
>JBCCRT010000034.1:0-22264 GCA_039201235.1 Planctomycetota bacterium | reverse complement strand
GGGGCGGTCTGTGCTGGGCTATCTGTGTAAATCCGTCACCCGCGGGTGGGGGGGGGCGCCCCCCGCCGCCCCCCAATTTTTGACGCGGCCGGCGGGGGGGGGGGTCCCCCCCCCTCCCCGATCCCGTGATGGTCTACCGCACCGCGGGCAGCGCGTCGCGCAGCGCGGTGTAGCTGCTTTCGAGCGCCTGCGGGACGACGCGGACCTGGCCGACGACGTCGATGAAGTTGGTGTCGCCGGCCCAGCGGGGCACGACGTGGAAGTGCAGGTGCCCCGGCACACCCGCGCCGGCGGCCCGGCCCTGGTTCAGGCCGACATTCACCCCTTGTGCATGCACGGCATGCTTCAGCAGCCGAGTGCCCAGCTCGCACAACTCCATCAGCCCGGCCCGGACGGCGGGGGTGAGGTCCGACAGCTCGGCGAGGTGATCGAGCGGCGCGACCAGCAGGTGGCCGTTGGTGTACGGGTAGCGGTTAAGCAGCATCACGCCGTGGTCGTCGCGGTGCAGCACCAGGCGTTCGGCCCGGGTCGCCTCATCGAGCCCCGGCTCGGCCGCGTCGCAGAGGAAGCAGTGGTTCGGCGAACTGCCGGGGGCGGGGGCGGTCTTGGTGCCGAGCTGGCCGAGGTACTCGATCCGCCAGGGGGCCCAGAGGTTGGGTTGGCTCATGCGGTGAGGTTAGCGGGTCGGCTTGAACCGGGGTCAGGCGAAATCGGGGTGCCTCCCGTTTTGAGAAAGTCGCGGGGCACGGCCGATAGGCATGGTGCCGGGGGGAGAGGGACGCTGACTTTGACCCGGAAGACGATCACGGATGCCTAGCCCTTGGTGGTTGTTGATCTCGGTGCTGACTCCGGCGGCGGCGGGCGTGCTGACGCTGGGCCTGCCACGTAGGTGGGTCACGCCGCGGGTGTTGCTCGCAGCGGCGGGTCCGGCGGCGGCGTTCGGGTTGGTAGTAACGCACCTGAGCGTCTACGGCGTGGCGGGAAACACGGGAGGTGCAGGGAATGTTGTGGCGGTTCCGGGCGGGACCGGGGTGCTGCCGTGGGTGCCGAGCATGCACCTGGACGTGGCGTTTCTCGCCGACGGGCTCGGGGCGTTCTTCGCGTTGCTGGTCAGCGGGGTGGGCGTCCTGATCGTGCTGTACGCCCGGGGGTACTTCGGGAAGACGGAACAAGCACAAGCGGACCTCGCGCGCTTCTACCCGACGCTCGGTTTCTTCGCGACGGCGATGATGGGGCTGGTGTTGGCGGACTATACGCTGCTGACGCTGGTGTTCTGGGAGCTGACGTCGATCAGCAGCTTCCTGCTCATCGGCTGGGACCGCTTCGACCGCAAGGCGTTGAAGTTGGCGAAGCAGGCGTTCTTCACGACCGGCCTGGGCGGGATGGGGCTGCTCGGCGGGGTCGCGTTGTTCGGCTACTCGACCGGGGTGTGGCGGTGGAGCGAGCTGCTCGCGCAGGCCGGCACGATCGACTTCACGTCCGGAGGCGTGGCGTGGGCGTTCGCGTTGATGTTTGTCGGCGCGGCGAGCAAGAGCGCGCAGTGGCCGCTGCACTACTGGCTCCCGGGGGCGATGGCGGCGCCGACGCCGGTGTCGGCGTACCTGCACTCGGCGACGATGGTCAAGGCGGGGGTGTTCCTGCTCGGACGGCTGTTCCCCGCCTTCGCGCCGGCGGCGGGGCTGTCCGCCGGGGCGGGGGTCGATGTCTGGCCGCACCTGCTGACGTGGTTCGGCGCGGTGACGATGCTCTACGGCGGCGTCACGGCCGTGAACCAGCACGACCTCAAACGCATCTTCGCCTACACCACGGTGTCGCAGCTCGGGCTGCTGGTGGCGATGTACGGCATCGGCGGGTTCGAGTACCACCACCACCCGTCGATCGACTTCGACATCACGCAGATCGCCAACCACGCGTTCTACAAGGCCCCGCTGTTCATCTGCGCCGGGGCGATCGGGCATGTCGCGTCGCGGAAGCTGCCGGAGTTGTTCGGCGCCTTCCGGGAGCACAAAGCGATCTGTGTCACGATGCTGCTGGCGGGGTACGCGTTGGCGGCCGGGCCGGGGACGGTGAGTTTTGCGGCCAAGGAGTTGTTCCTCTACGGCGTGGTCCACGCGGCGAAGGGCGCGCCGGTGCTGTGGCTGGTGCTGGTCATGACCGTCGCGACGGCGGCGTGCAACGTGGCGATCTTCGTGCGGCTGCTGACGACGTTGATGGGGTGGCGGTTCGGGATGGGGGGCGCTAAGCCGCAAGCGGCGGAGGAACACCACGACCATCATCACCCGCACGAGGGCGGGCTGTGGGGCGCGATGATCTGGCTGCCGGCGGTGCCGCTGGTGGCGGTGCAGTACGTCGGCGGGCTGGTCACGCCGGCGTGGAACGCGGTGTTCCTGCCGTTCGAAAAGTACGCGTTTTACAAGGGGTTTCACGGCGAGGTACCGTCGCTGATCCACGCGGTGACGCACCCCGGCCTGCCGCTGCTGGCGTCGCTGCTGGCGATCGCGCTCGGCGTTTTGCTCGGGATCAGCCGCCTGCTGCGGGGCGCGCACACGGACGTGAACGACGCGGTGTACCCGGCGGTCGAGGCGGGGAGCGTCGGCGTGGGGCGGGGGGTGTTCGCGGTGCTGCAGAACGGGAACCTGCGGTACTACACGATGGCGGTGCTGGTGGTGCTGTGCGGGGCGTTCGGGCTGGCGGTGTGGCAAGACCCGGCGATGCGGTCGGTGGTCGGTCCGGCGTGGGCGCGGGCGTTCGAGCTGCCGCTGGGCGTGATGCTCGGGGCGATCATCTGCGTCAGCGCACTGCTGCTGCCGGTGATCGGGTCGCGGGTGGTGCGGGTGCTGCTGCTGGGCTCGTGCGGGTTCACGGTGGTGGCGATGTACATCGTGTACCAGGCGCCGGACCTGGTGCTGACGCAGCTGATGGTGGAGATCATCTCGGTGCTGCTGTTCGTGCTGGTGCTGCGGATGCTGCCGGCGGACCCGCAGCGCAAGGTGCGGATCGGGGTGGCGTGGCGGGCGGCGTTGGCCACGGTGAGCGGGCTGGTGCTGGGGTGGATGACGCTGGTCGCGGCGGGCGGCGACGCGGCGGCGATGACGGACCGGCTGGGCGGGTGGTTCGTGCAGAACAGCTACCACGGCGAGGACCTGGCCGACGGCGGCCACGGCCGCGGCGGCGGGGGCTTCAACGTGGTGAACGTGATCCTGGTGGACTTCCGCGGGTTCGACACGCTGGGCGAGGTGACGGTGCTGGCGTTGGCGGCGTTGGGGGTGTGGTCGATGCTGCCGGGGCGGGGCGCGGAGTTCCGGCGGATGCAGGCCGAGGCGGCCAAGCGGGAAGGCGGTGACGCGTGAGTTCGGTGCTGATCCGCACGGCGCTGCGTTTGATCTTCCCGCTGACGCTGCTGTACGCGGCGTACCTGGCGCTCAAGGGCCACAACGAGCCGGGCGGCGGGTTCGTGGGCGGGCTGATGGCGTCGGTGGCGTTGCTGCTGTACCGGATGGCGAACGGCCGGGGGGCGCTCATCCGGCTGCTGCCGTTCCACCCGCGTTGGCTGGTGTCGGTGGGGCTGGCGATCGCGGCGGCGACGGCGTTCGTGCCGCTGGCGCTGGGCCGGCCGGTGTTGACGTCGCTGGTGATCGACGAACTGCCGATCGGCTTCGGGCAGACGATCCACTTCGCCTCGGCGGTGTTCTTCGACGCGGGGGTCTTGCTGGTGGTGGTGGGCGTATCGGTGGGGATGATCCAACGGCTCAACGACGAGATCGACGTGCGGGAGCTGCACCGCGCGGCGCGGCGGGCGGCGGAGGAAGAGGCTGCCGCGGGGGGTGAGATATGACCTTCGTGTTGGCGGTTTGCGTCGCGGTGTGCTTCGGCGTCAGCGTGTTCATGCTGCTGGGCCGGAACCTCAAGGGTGTGGCGATGGGCGTGTTCCTGGTGGGGCACGCGGCGAACCTGAGCATCGTGGCGATGAGCGGTTCGCCGGTGGTGGCGCCGCAGAACGAGAACCAGTACGAGTTCAAGGGCCCGCCGCTGGCGAGCTACGACACGCCCTCGCCGGCGCTGGAGACGATGGTGGACCCGCTGCCGCAGGCGCTGATCCTCACCGCGATCGTGATCGGCTTCGCGGTCATGGGTTTCCTGCTGACGCTGCTGGTGGTCACGGCCCGCTCGGCCGGCACGCTGGAGCTCAACGAGCTGGCCAAGCCGGAGGAAGAAGCGATACGTGACATCGACGAGGGCGCGCCGCGGTTCGACGACCACGAGGGGCAAGCGTGAACGACCCGACGCACCACGGCGTTGTGTTGATGGCGGTGGTCCCCGCGGTGGCGGGGCTGCTGTGCGTGCCGCTGGTGAATCAACGCAAGGCCTGCCGGGCGATCGGCACGCTGGGGTTTCTCACCACCACCACGCTGGCGGTGTGGCTGCTGTTCGAGGCGGCGGGCCGGGGCGGGACGCTGGTGACGCAGATGGGCGACTGGGGCGCGCCCTACGGCATCACGCTGGTCTTCGACGCGTTGTCGGGGCTGATGCTCGCGGCGGCGTCGCTGGTGGCGCTGGGCTGCTACGTCCACAGCTTCGGCTCGCTGCCGGCCCGGACCGAGCGGCGGTACTACCACCCGATGGTTTGCTTCCTGATGCTGGGGGTGAACCTCAGCTTCCTGACCGGCGATCTGTTCAACCTGTTCGTCGCGTTCGAGATCATGCTGATGGCCAGCTACGGGCTTCTGGTGATCGGCGGGGGCAAGGCGCAGCTGCGGCAGGCGTACAAATACGTCGTGATGAACCTGCTGGCGAGCAGCGTGTTCGTGATCGCGGCGGGGATGGCGTACGGCATGCTGGGCACGCTGAACGTAGCCGACCTGGGCCGGCGGGCGCAGGAGCTGGCGGCGGCGGATGCGCTGCCGGCGGGGTTCACAGCGCTCGGCGTGCTGTTTCTGTTCGTGTTCACGGTCAAGGCGGCGGTGTTCCCGCTGTGGTTCTGGCTGCCGGACACGTACCCGACCTGCCCGATCGCGGTGTCGGCGCTCTTCGGCGGGGTCTTGACGAAGGTCGGCCTGTACGCGATCGCGCGGACCTTTCCGGGCGTGTTCCTGGCGGGCGACGCGGCAGCGGTGCTGACGCCGATCCTGGTCGTCGGCGCGGCGATGACGATGTTCGTCGGCGTGCTGGGGGCGCTGGCGTACACGTCGATCCGGCGGGTGTTGAGCCTGCTCATCATCGTCGGCGTGGGGTACGCCCTGCTGGGCATCTCGGTCGGCAGCGGCGGGTCGCTGGGCGGCGCGGCGTTCTACATGGCCCAGTCCATGGTCGTGCTCGCCGGCCTGTTCCTGGCCTGCGGGCTGATCGAACGCAAGTTCGGCACGGACGACACGGCCCGGCTCGGCGGGCTGATTGCACGCCGGGACGTGCGGGGCGTCGCGATGCTGGGCGTCGTCGTCTTCGTCGGGCTGATGGGCGTCGTGGGCCTGCCGCCCACGGCGGGGTTCTACGGCAAGCTTGTCGTGCTCCGCGAATCGTTAAGCCCCCCCTTCCGCGGCGCGGGGCTCGTCGGCCTCGGCGTCGGCGCCCTGACCCTCCTCGCCGCCCTCCGCCTCTGGACCACCACCTTCTACGGCCCCCCGGAAGTTGGGGGCGCGAGCGGCGATGCGGTTGAGAGCGCTGAAGACCAACGACCAAAGCTGACCGAGTGGTTCGCCATGCTGCTGTTGTTCGTCGCGTCGGTCGGCATCGGCGTCGCGCCCGAGCCGATGATGGCCACCGCCCGCGCCGCCGGGCAGCAGGTCGCGTCGCCTGACGCCTACCGCGCTGCGGTGCTCGACAACCCGGCGTACCGACGCCCGCCGGCATCAGACGACACGCACCACGACGGCCACGCCGGAGGCGACGCGCACCATGATTAGCCGGTTCATGCTCAACCTGTTCCTGGCGGTCATGTACGTCATGCTCAGCGGCAGCGTGTCGTTCCTGTCGCTGCTGACGGGGTTCGTGATCGGGATGCTGATCGTGACGCTGCTGGGCCGGGCGGGCGTGCTGGGGCCGCGGCGGGGGACGCGGACGTACCTGGGCCGGGCGTGGGGGGTGGTGAAATTCGGGGCTTACTTCCTGTACATCCTGGTGAAGGCGAATCTGGGGGTGGCCTGGGAGATCCTGACGCCCGGGTTCTCGATGAGCCCGCGGATCGTCCGCTACCCGGTGGAGAGTTTGAGCGACGTGCAGACGACGGTGCTGGCCAACGCGATCACGCTGACCCCCGGGACGTTGTCGGCCGACATCAGCGACGACGGCTCGACGCTGTACGTGCACTGCATGTACGCGGCGGACCGGGACGCGGCGGTGGCGGATTTGGACGAGCTGCGGTGCTGGCTACTGCGGGAGGTCTTCGACGCGGACCCGTCGGGCCGGCGGGAGGTGTGCGATGTGGAGTGAGCTGGGGCCGAGTTTGCTGGCGGCGGCGGAGGCCGCGGCGGATCCTTCCGGGGGGGGTCCCGCGCCGGGGGAGATGCACCCGCTACTGCGTTACGTGTTGACCGCGTCGGTGTACGTGCTCAGCGGGGGGATGGCGTTGTGCCTGTACCGGCTGGCGGCGGGGCCGGAGCTGGCGGACCGGGTGCTGGCGGCCGACCTGCTGTCGCTGCACGTGGTGGGGCTGACGGTGGTGCTGACGATCTACATCGGGAATCTGGTGTTCTTCGACGCGGCGTTGGTGGTGGCGATCATCGGGTTCGTCAGCACGGCCGGCTTCTCGCAGTACATCTTCGCCACGGCGCGGCGGACGGGGGAGGACGGGCAGAGCCTCGAGCCGACGGCGGCGCGCGGCGAGGCCGAGGAGGGGTCGGCATGAGCGGCTGGGCGGACATCGTGGCGGCGGGCTTCGTGGCGATCGGGCTGTTCTTCTTCTTCGTCGGCGCGGTGGGCGTGGTGCGGATGCCCGACACCTACCACCGGCTGCACGCGGCGACCAAGTCAACGACGCTGGGGCTGATGGGGTTGCTGGTCGGGGTGATGTTCCACATCGGGACGGGAGCGGTGGACGCGAAGGTCATCACGGTGCTGGTGTTCCTGTTCACGGCCGGGCCGGTGGGCTCGCACATGCTGGCGAAGGCGGCGCTGCGCGTCGGCGACCGGCAGTGGGAGGGGACGCGGTCGGACGAGCACGCCGAGGACGGGCTGAGCTGAACACAGCCGCGGCGGCGGGCGTGGTATAACGCCGCGCATGAGCAAGACCCCTGAACGCAAGAAAGCCCTGATCGTCTACGGCGGCTGGGACGGGCACACGCCCAAAGAGTCGGCCGAGATTTTCGCGCCGCTGCTGGACGAAGCGGGCTACGACGTCACGCTCCGCGACACGCTGGACGCGTATCTCGACGCCGACGCGATGGCGGCGCTGCACCTGGTCGTGCCGATCTGGACCATGGGCCAGATCAGCGGCGAGCAGTGGGCCGGGCTGAACACGGCGGTGCAGAGCGGCGTCGGCGTCGCCGGGTTCCACGGCGGGATGATCGACGCGTTCCGCGAGAACGTCGAATACCAGTGGATGACCGGGGCGCAATGGGTCGCGCACCCGGGCAACTGCATCGAGCGGTACCGCGTCTACCTCGAAGACGCCGGCCACCCGATCACGGCCGGGCTCGACGACTTCGACCTGCCCGACACCGAGCAGTACTACTGCCACCACGACCCGGGCAACCTGGTGCTGGCGACGACGGTGTTCGACCAGGGCCACGGCGACCCGTCGCTGTACCACCAGGGGGCGGTGCTGCCGTACGCCTGGACCAAGAGCTGGGGCAAGGCCCGCGTGTTCTGCGCCGCGTGGGGGCACACTTACAAGGATTTCGACGTGCCGGAAGCGAAGGAGATCGTGCGGCGAGGGATGTTGTGGGCCAGCCGGTAAGCGGGAGGTCGGCCCCATCGCCGCTTGCGTCGCCTTAACTTTTCCCCCGTCTGGGCGGGTTACGATACGGGGCCCGCTGCCGACCCGACCCGCCGACCAAGGGGAACCGACATGCTCCGCTCCGACCTGGCCCGCATCCGCCGTTTCGAGGTCATCCCGTCGTTGCCCGTGCCGCTGCGGCCGCTGCTGGAGATCGCGCACAACTTGGCGTGGTCGTGGTCGCCCGACGCGGCGGACCTGTTCGTGCGCCTGGACCGCGAGCTGTGGGAACAGAAGCACCACAACCCCGTGGCCGTGCTCGGCGCGGCGTCGCAGGACCGGCTCGACGCAGCGGCGCAGGACGAGGGGTTCCGGCACAGCCTGGAACGGGTCGTCGAGTCGTTTGAACAAGACCGCGACCGCAAGCCGTGGCACGTGGCCGAAGGGTTTGAACTTCCCGGGCAGCCGACGATTGCTTACTTCTGCGCAGAATTCGGTCTCGCCGAATGCTTGCAGATCTATTCCGGGGGGCTGGGGTGCCTGGCGGGCGACCACCTCAAGTCGGCGAGCGAGCTGGGGCTGCCGCTGATCGCGGTCGGGCTGCTGTACCGCCACGGGTACTTCCAGCAGTACCTCGCGGCCGACGGCTGGCAGCAGGAGACCGTGCCGGACCTGGACTTCGCGAACCTGCCGGTCAAGCCGGTGAAAACCGACGCCGGCGGGCCGGTGGTCGTCCACGTCGACCTGCCGGGCCGGGCGGTGGCGGTGACGCTCTGGAAGGCCAACGTCGGCCGGGTGCCGCTCTACCTGCTCGACACCAACCTGCCGCAGAACCGCCCCGAGGACCGGGCGATCACCGGCCAGCTCTACGGCGGCGACATGGAAACCCGCATCCGCCAGGAGATCGTCCTCGGCGTCGGCGGGGTCCGAGCATTGGAAGCCATCGGCATCCGGCCCGAGGTGTGCCACATGAACGAGGGCCACTCCGCGTTCCTCGCGCTCGAACGCATCCGCCGGCTGATCGAGGACCACGACCTGAGCTTCGACCAGGCGCGGGAGCAGGCCGCCGCGTCGCACGTCTTCACGACCCACACCCCCGTGCCCGCCGGCATCGACCGCTTCCCCGCGGAGATGGTCAAGCGCTACTTCGAGGCCTTCTGCCCGTCGCTGCGGCTGGACATGGAGGGCCTGCTCGCCCTGGGCCGCGACAACGTGTTCAACCAGAACGAGCCGTTCTCCATGGCCACCCTCGCCATCCGCACCTCGGGGGCCTGCAACGGCGTGTCGAAGCTCCACGGCGAGGTCTCCCGCGACATGTGGCAGGGCATCTGGCCCCGCGTGCCACAGGAAGAAGTCCCCATCGGCCACGTCACCAACGGCGTCCACGCCCGCACCTGGCTCAGCGACGACCTGCTGCGCCTCATGGAGCGCTACGTCGGCGGACGCTTCCGCGAGCAGCCGGCCGACCACGGCGTCTGGGAAGAAGTCAACCAGATCCCCGACGAGGCGCTCTGGCGCATGCACGAGGAACGCCGCCGCGCCCTGATCGTCTGGGCCCGGCAGACGCTGCGCAAGCAGCTGTCCCGCCGCGGCGTCGCGCCCGACCGCATCCTCGAATGTGTCGAGGGACTGTCCGACGACGCGTTGACCGTCGGCTTCGCCCGCCGCTTCGCCACCTACAAGCGCGGCAACCTGATCCTCCGCGACCCCGAGCGACTCAAGGCCATCCTCCACCACGCCGAGCGGCCCGTGCAGTTCCTCATCGCCGGCAAGGCCCACCCCGCCGACGGCGGCGGCAAGGACCTGATCCGCCAACTCGTCCGCTTCGGCCTCGAGTCCGAGGCCGGCCACAAGGTCGTGTTCATCGAGAACTACGACATGGCGGTCGCCCGCTACCTCGTCCAGGGCTGCGACGTCTGGCTCAACACCCCCAAACGCGGCATGGAGGCCTCCGGCACGTCCGGCATGAAGGCCGCCATGAACGGCGTGCTCAACTGCTCGATCCTCGACGGCTGGTGGGACGAGGCCTACACCCCCGAAGTCGGCTGGGCCATCGGCCGACGCGAGCAGTACACCGACCAGGACCACGGCGACGAGCTCGAGTCCCGCGCCCTCTATGACCTGCTCGAAAACCAGATCGTCCCGCTGTTCCACCAACGCGACGAGCACGGCGTCCCTCGCGCCTGGCTCGCGAAGATGAAAGCTAGCATCGGCAAGCTCGGGCCGTTCTTCAACACCAACCGTATGGTTCAGCAGTACGCCGAGCGGTTCTACTTCCCCGCCGCCCGCCGCGCCGTCGCGCTGGCCGCCGACGGCCTCGCCCCGGCGGTCAAGCTCGCCAAGCAAAAAGGCCGCCTGCGGTATTGCTGGGACCAGCTCAAGGTCCTCGAAGTCGACGCCGACACCGACCGCCCGCTCGGCGTGGCGGAGGCCCGCACCCTCAAAGTCACCGTCGACTTCGGCGGCCTCGAACCCGAAGAGCTCCGCGTCCAGGCCTACGCCGGCCCGATGGACAACGACAACCACATCACGGCCGGCCACGCCACCGACCTCACCCACGCCGAATCACTCGGCAGCGGCAAGCACCGCTTCACCGGCTCGCTCTCCGCCGACGCCAGCGGCCGCCACGGCTTCGCCGTCCGAATCGTCCCCGGCGGCACGCTCTTCGACCCGCTCTCCGAGCCCGGCCTCATCCACTGGGAAGCCCACGCCCCCGTCCCCGCCGCGGCCAAAGAACCCGAACCCGCCGCCACTGCGAAGTAACACCACCCCGTTGCACGTGTAGCGGGCAGGCTTGCCCGCCCGCCGTGTCACCACCGACGCCAGGCGGGCAAGCCCGCCCGCTACCCAGCATGTCCGATTTCCTCTTCCCGCATAGCCCCCTCAACGACGACGACACCCTCATCGCCGTCTACGCCAAGCAGCGTCGAACCCTCGACGACCTGCCCTACACCGACGAGTTCGAGGCGATCTACACCGCGATGTACGGCCCCGACGGCGTCCACGACGAACACCAGACCCGCGACGCCGTCTTCCACCGCCTCCACAACCTCCGCAAGGCCGGCAAGCTCCCCCGCCTCGGCCGCGCCAAGTCCCCCCCACCCCGCGTCACCCCCGCTCAGGAAGCCCGCCTCACCGAGTTGATCGAAGGCGAAGTCGGCCAACTCGGCAAACGCGACCAACTGCTCTACCGCCCCGCCTTCGACACGATCGTCGACGCCTTCAACACCGAGACCGGCCTCTCGCTCTCGCCCCACGACCTTTGGCGCATCGTCGCCAAGCTGGCGAAGTAAACTCCCGGTGTGCGTGAAAACGACCTGCTCCAACACATCTACCGCCACAACGCGGCGCTGCCCGATAGCGTCGTCATACCGCCCGGCGACGACATGGCCGCGATCGACCTCGGCGGGCGGACGCTGCTGGTCGCGGTGGACCCGGTGCTCGAAGGGTTGCACTTCGACCTCGCCGACACGCCGATCGAGAAGGTCGGCCGCAAGGCCGTGACACGCAACCTCTCGGACTGCGCCGCGATGGCGGTACGGCCCGTCGGCGCGGTGGCGCAAGTGAGCCTGCCACGCACGCTCGGCGAAACGGAAGCGAAGAAGCTCTTCGACGCGGCCCGCGACACCGCGGCGGCGTTTGGTTGCCCGCTGGTCGGCGGCGATATCTCGGTGTGGGGCGGCCCGCTGCTGCTAGGGGTCACCGTCTTAGCTGAGCCCTGGCCCGGCGTGGTACCCGTCCAACGCCGCGGCGCACTTCCGGGGGACGGGCTGTACGTCACCGGGCACCTCGGCGGGTCGCTGCCGACCGGGCACCACCTCGACTTCACGCCCCGCGTCGAGCTCGCCCGGCAACTCGCCGAGGCGGTCGAGCTCCACGCCATGATGGACCTCTCCGACGGGCTGGCCGCCGACCTGCCCCGCCTGGTGGAGCACGCCGAGCTCGACGCGGCCCGCCTGCCGATCCGCCCCGGCGCGGTCCAGGACCACCACTGCCCCGCCTGGCACCACGCCCTGGGCGACGGCGAGGACTACGAGCTCTTATTCGCTTGCCCCGGAAGTTCTCACGCCGCGGTACCGGGCGAAATCGATGGGGTGCCGATCACCCGCGTCGGCACCGTCACCGACGCCGGCGGCCTCGTCGTGACCACGCCGGGCGCCACATGTCTGCCGCTGTCCGCCCTCGGCGGCGGTTGGGAGCACGGCGAAGACGACACCTGGCAACGGGTCGGCCTGTGAACGTGTTCGAGCTTAAGTCGGCGAGCGTGGAACAGACCGTCGCCTGCGGCCGGGCGATCGGGCAACTCGCCCGGCCCGGCGACGTGATCACCCTCGAAGGCCAACTCGGTGCGGGCAAGACCCAGCTCGTCCGTGGCCTGGCGTTAGGCCTCGGCCTCGACCCGACGCAGGTCAGCAGCCCGACTTTCGTACTGATCCAGGAGTACGTCGACGCCGACGACGCGGTCCGGCTGCTGCACCTCGACGCCTACCGCCTCTCGAGGCCGGAGGACCTCGAGGGCGTCGGCTGCGAAGGCGAGCTGATGGCCCGTGTCGTGGCCGCGGTCGAGTGGCCGTCGCGGGTCGACGACGTGTGGGGCGAAGCGGCGCTGCGGCTGTCGCTGGACCACCTCGGCGGCGACCGCCGGGGCATCCGGGTGGACGCCACGGGGCGAGGATGGGCGGGACGCGTCACGGCCCTGCGTGCCGGGCTATGCTCCGGCCGATGAGCGAGCGGTTCAAAAGCGAGGCCGGATACGCGGCGCGTTGCCCGACCTGTCGCAAGCCGGTCGCCGTCGGCGTGGCGACGTTCCCGTTCTGCGACGAGCGCTGCAAGGCGATCGACCTGGGCCGTTGGCTCGACGAGTCGTACCGCGTGAGCCGGCCGATCGAGCAGAGCGATATCGACGAGGAGGTGTAGCCCGTGAGACTGCGTGACGACCCCCCGCTGCCGGAGGGCTACGAGTCGTGGCGTCCACGGATGGGCCGCGGCGGCCGGGCGGTGGCGTGGGCGATCCTGGCGTTGATCGCCGGGGGCACCGCGTTGATGGCGTACCTCGGCCTGGCGCCGTGGTTCCGCTGACCGCGGGGCGTAATTTTCAAACAAGCGTTTGACTCCGGCCGGGCCGGGGCCTAGCTTTCAAACAACCGTTTGAAAGCAAGAACACCCTGCCCCTGCACGCTCCCCCGAAGCCGACCGACGACGACCCGACGCGGGCCCGGCTGGTCCACGCCGCCGGCGGCGAGTTCTCGGCCCACGGCTACGCCCGGGCCCGGGTCCGCGCGATCTGCGACGCCGCCGGGGCCAACGTCTCGGCCGTCAAGTACCACTTCGGCGACAAGGAGGGGCTGTACCGTGCCGTCTGGGAGACCGCCGCCAAGCAGATGATCGCCGCCGAACCCATGCCCCGGCTCGGTGACCGCGACGAACCCCGCGTAGTGTTCACCGACTTCGTCGCCTGGTTCATGCGGCTGGTCCTGCTCGAAAGCAGCGACGAGCAGCCGTGGACCGGCTGCCTGCTGGCCCACGAGACCGTCGAGCCCACCGACGCCCTGGACCTGTTCGTGAAGTTCTGCGCCGGGCCGATCCGCACCGAGCTGCGACGCATCGTCCGCGCCAACGTCGGCGGCCGGCCGAGCGCGAAGACCCTCGACGACCTGACCAACGGCGTGATCGCCTTGTGCGTCAACCCGAAGCACTCCTACGAGGTCCTGACCCGCCTGGGATTCCCACCGCCGACGAGCCGGGCCGCGATCAACCGGATGGCTCGGACCCTCGCCCGCTTCGCTCTCGCCGGCCTCGACGGGTTCCAAGAGGAGGTGAATCCGAAACGCCGCGCCGCCGCGAACCGGGGGTCACGCTGATGTACCGCACCGCGTTGCGCATGCTCCTGGGCGACAAGACCAAGTGCCTCGCCCTGATCCTGGGCGTGGCGTTCAGCACGCTGCTGATCTGCCAGCAGGTCTCGATCTTCCTCGGTCTGCTGGGCCGGGCCTCCAGCGTGGTCAACGACGTCCGCGAGGCCAACGTCTGGGTCATGGACCCCAGCGTGAAGACGATCGACGTGTCGTTCCCGCTGCGGGATACCGAGCTTCCGCGGGTCCGCGGGGTCGAGGGCGTCGCCTGGGCCGTGCCGTTTTTCAAGGCCAACGTGCAGGTCCGCACCCGCAACGGCACGCTCGAGAACGCCCTGCTTAACGGCATCGACGACGCCACGCTCGTCGGCGTGCCCGACGAGTTCATCCTCGGTTCGGTCGAGGACCTGGCCCAGCCCGACACGATCGCGGTCAACCCCGCCGGCTTCCGCCTGCTGTTCCCGGGGCAGGAACTCGACCTGGGGCGGGAGTTGGAGCTCAACGACCGCCGGGCGGTCATCGCCGCGATCGTCGACGCCTCGCCTGCTTTCAGCGCCAACCTCTCGATCTACACCCGCTACAGCCTCGCGACGCGGTACACCAATAACGGCCGCAACGACCTGAGTTTCATCCTCGTCAAGACCGCCGACGGCGTCGATCCCCAAGAAGTGTGTGCGGCGATCGAAGCGCGCACCGGGCTGCAGGCCAAGACCACGGCCGAGTTCCGCTGGATGTCGATCGCCTACATCCTCGCCAACACCGGCATCCCCGTGAGCTTCGGGACGGTCGTGATCCTCGGGGCGATCATCGGCGTCGCCATCGTCGGGCTCACGTTCAACCAGTTCGTACTCGAGAACCTCAAGCAGTACGCCGCGCTCAAGGCCATCGGCGTGCGCAACGGCAAGCTGCTGCTCATGACCCTCGGCCAAGCCGCCTTCGTCGGCACCATCGGCTACGGCCTCGGGCTCTTCGCCGCCGCGATGTTCTTCAGCCACTGGGTCGCCCAGCAGTCGGATGCGCTCCGCGGTTTCTACCTCCTGCCCGAAGTTGCCGTCGGCGTCGCCGTGCTGGCGGTGCTGATCGTCACCGCCTCGACGACGCTGAGCATGCGCCGCGTCCTGACCGTCGACCCCGCAACTGTGTTCCGGGGTTGACGCCGGGAGGGCGAGGCTCCCGCCGAGCCGCGTGTCCCAGAAACTTCGGCGGCTCGGCAGAAGCCTCGCCCTCCCAAGCATCCGACCAAGCCATGACCCAAGCCGCCGCCGAGCTCCAGACCACCGCCGACCCGAGCGGAAACCGTGCGCTGCTGGTCCGCTGCGCCGGGGTCGAAAAATCGTTCGGCAGCGGGCAGGCCCGGATCAAGGTGCTCCGCGGCACGGACTTCGACGCCCGGGCCGGGGAGATGACGTTCCTCGTTGGGCCGTCGGGCTGCGGCAAGACGACGCTGATCTCGGTCATCGGCGCGATCCTCGCGGCCGACGACGGCGGGGTCGAGGTGATGGGGCAGAACCTCCGCAAGATGTCACGCCGCAAGCTCGCCGACTTCCGCCTCGCGCATTTCGGCTTTATCTTTCAGCAGTTCAACCTCCTGCCGGCCCTCACGGCCGCAGAGAACGCGGCGATCCCCCGCGTCGCCCGCGGCGAGTCTACCGGCGCGGCCGAGAAGAAGGCTCGCGAGCTGCTCGGAAAGCTCGGCCTCGGCGACCACGCGGACAAGATGCCCAACCAGCTCTCCGGCGGGCAGCAGCAGCGGGTCGCCATCGCCCGGGCGTTGGTCCACGAGCCGGACGTGCTGATCTGCGACGAGCCGACCGCGTCGCTCGACGCCGCCAGCGGCCACACCGTGATGGAGCTGCTGCGCGACCTGTCCGTACAGGGCGACCGCAGCGTGATCGTCGTGACCCACGACCACCGCATCTTCGAGTTCGCCGACCGCATCCACCACATGGCCGACGGCGTGATCGAACGCGTCGATAACCAGCCCGACCCCGGAAACGAAAACGACGACCCGCAGTCCTGATGCCCCTTCGGAGTAATTCGCATGGCCGGTTCCCGATCCAAGACCCTGACCTACGGCCTGCCGGTCGTCGGCGTCGCGGCGTTCGCCGCCGGCGTCACCCTCGTGGCGGTCAACCGCCCCGTGACCGCACAGGAGCAGCCGCCGCGTCCGCCGACCACGGCCCCGGCCGTGTCGGCGGCGAACCCGTTTCAGGTTGACAACGCGCCGGACCCCGCCGAGTTCATCGGCGCGGTGGGCATCTCCGAGCCGGCGGGCGAGGCGATCGATATCGCGGCGCACGCCGACGGCGTGATCGCGTCGGTGCCGGTACGGGCGGGCGACCGGGTGGCGCGGGGCGACGCGTTGCTGTTGGTGGACACACGGTCGGCCGAGCGGGCGGTGGCCGAGGCCGAGGCGCGCGTGGCCGTCGCCGAGGCGGAAGTCCGTCGGCTCGAGGCGTCGGTCCCCGCGCGGCGGGCGGCGGTGAGTTCCGCCGAGGCGGCGGTGCGTTCGCAGCGGGCCAACGTGGCGGCGGCCGAGGCGGACGCGGACGACAAACGGAACCTGCTGCGGGTGGCCGAGTCGGTGAGCGACCCGCGGGCGATCGCGGCGGAAGAGGTGGCCCAGCGTCGGTTCGCGGTGACGCAGGCCGAGGCGCGCGTGGCCGTCGCCGAGGCGGGCGTCGAAGAAGCCAGGTCTGCGTTGGCCGAGGCCGAGGTCGATCTTTCACTGCTGACTGGGGACGGGGCGGATGACGGCGCGGAGATCGCCGCGGCGCGCAGCCAGGTCGACAGCGCCCGCCGGGCGCTGGCCAAGGCCGAGACCGACCTCGAGCTGCGGACGGTGCGATCGCCGCTGGACGCGAAGGTCATGCGGGTCAACGCCCGGCCCGGCGAGTTTGCGTCGGCCAACACGATGGACCCGCCCCTGCTCGTGCTGGGCCGCGATGCCCCGCCGCAGCTGCGTGTCGAGATCGACGAGGTCGATATCGCCCGCTTCACGCCGAACGCCGACGCCTGGGCCTCGCCACGCGGCGACGCGTCACGCCGGCTCAAGCTCGAACTCGGTTTCGTTGAGCCGCTGGTCGAGCCGAAACGTAACCTCGCGGGCCGAACCAACGAGCGGGTGGATACGCGTGTCCTGCAGGTTGTCTACAGCTTCGCCGACCCGCCGGGGCTGGTGGGGGTCGGGCAGCAGTTCGACGTGTACGTCCGGGCGAACGCCGGCGGGAGCGAGCGATGAAAACGATGACGCAGACCGCCGGAACGATCGGCGTTGGGTTGGTCCTGTCCGCCTGCACCGTGGGGCCGGACCACGAACCGCCGGCCTTCACCGAAGTCCTGGGCGAGTCTTACAGCCCGCTGATCGGACCCGGAACCGGGCGTGAGGACGACGCCGAAGACCTCGCGGCGTGGTGGGAGCGTTTCGACGACCCGGCGCTGACACCACTGATCGAGCGAGCCCTCGCCGGTAGCCTCGACCTGGCCGCAGCGCGGCAGCGTGTCGTCGCGGCCCGGCTGCGGCGCGGCATCGCCAACGCCGACCGCCTGCCCCGGCTCGACGGGGAGGGTTCCTACCTGTACACCGAGACCGGCGACGAGGCGATCGCGTTCAACGGCGGACCCGCCGGCACCGAAACCGATCTGTATGCGCTCGGCGTCGTGGCGGGCTGGGAGATCGACTTGTGGGGCCGGGTCGCGCGGCTGGTCGAGGCGGCGGACGCGGAGATCGGCTTCGCGGTCGAGGATTTTCGCGCGGCACGGGTCGCGCTGGCGGCCGAAGTGGCCCGCGAGCTGATCCTGATCCGGGCCCTCGACGCGGAGCGGGCGACGGTGGAGGCGGGCATCGTGGCCGATGGCGACGCGTTGTCGATCGCCCGGGCGCGGGCCGACGCGGGGTTCGGCGACGAGCTCGACGCCTCGCGGGCCGAGCGGGTGCTCGAAGAAAACCGTGCGCTGCTGCCGCGGATCGAGGGCGACCGGCGGGAGGCCGTGCTGCGGCTGGCGGTACTGCTGGGGGAGAACCCGACCCGCGTGGTGGTCGAGCCGCTAACGGACCACGACGACGAGACCCCGTTGCTGTCGGGCGACACGTCGCTGCCCGTACTGGGTGTGCCGGCCGAGTTGCTCAACCGCCGGCCGGACCTGCGGCGAGCCGAGCGCAGCGCCGCGGCGGCCAACGCCCGAATCGGCGCGGCCGAGGGCGACCGCCTGCCCAAGCTCACCCTCTCCGGCACGCTCACGCTGCAGGGCCCCGACGCCGGCGACGTGGTCAACCCCGACGCCCGCTTCCTCGGCCTCGGCCCGGGATTCACGGTGCCGCTGTTCGACGCCGGCCGCATCAGCAACAACGTGAAGCTAGCCGAAAGCGAGCGTCGGCAAGCCCTGCTGGCTTACGAGCAGGCGGTCGTCGACGCCGTGGCCGAGGTCGAGGCGGCGGTGTTCCGCTACGACCGCGACGGGGCCCGGCTCGACCGGCTGCGGACCGCCGAGGACGCCGCCCGGCGGACCGAGACGCTGGCGCTGGATCGCTACCGCGCCGGCGCGGCCGACTTTCTGAGCGTGACCGACGCGACGACGCAGCGGCTGGCGATCCAGCGGCAACGCATCGACGCCGAACGCGCCGCGCTCGTCCGCCTCACCGACCTCTACGCCGCGCTCGGCGGCGGCTGGGACGCGTCGGCCAACGACCCGCGGGCCGAGGCCGCGGACGCGGCGGACGCGGGCTAACCGCCCGCCGAGCGATTAGATTATTCCGCCCCGGCAGCGCGTCACCCGACGCCCGGGGCGTCACGTCGTCTCCGGCCCGAGGTCCCCCGGCATGCCCCATCCTGCATCAAGCCACGACTCGTCGTCCCCCGCCTACGCGATCGGCGTCGACTTCGGTACCAACTCCGCCCGCGCGTCGGTCGTCGATTGCGGCGACGGCCGTGAGCTGTCGTCGTCCGTCGTGCCGTTTCCCTCGGGTCGGCAGGGCATCCTGCTGGACCCCGCCGACCCCGAGCTGGCGCGGCAGCGGCCGGCGGACTACGTCGTCGGCGTCGAGCAGAGCGTCCGCGGAGCCGTCACCGAGGCGAGCAAGTACGAAGACTTCGAGCCCTACCGCGTCGTCGGGCTTGGCATCGCCACCACCGGGTCCACGCCGATCCCGGTCGATGCGAGCGGTGAACCGTTGGGGATGACGCCGGCCTTCGCCGACGACCTCGCGGCCCAGGCGTGGCTATGGAAGGACCACACCGCCCACGCCGAGGCCGAGGAGATCACCGCGTTGGCGCAGCGGCGCGGCGAGCCTTACCTGGTCAAGTGCGGCGGGACATACTCGTCGGAGTGGTTCTGGTCGAAGCTATTGAAGTGCTGCCGGTCGTCACCGGACGTGTTCGATGCCGCGGCGTCGTGGGTCGAGTGCGCCGACTGGGTGCCGGCCTGGGTCTGCGGCGAGCTGGACCCGTCGCGGCTGGTCCGCGGCATCTGCCCGGCCGGGCACAAGGCGATGTTCCACGCCGACTGGGGCGGGCTGCCGAGCGAGGAGTTCCTGGCCGAGCTGGACCCGAAGCTCGCGGCGTTGCGTCCGCGGCTGTACGACGCCGCCGTGCCGTCGAGCGAGCCGGCTGGTCGGTTGTGCGAGGCCGTCGCGAAGCGCTGCGGCCTGCCCGCGGGGATCCCCGTGGCGGCCGGCGCGTTCGACGCCCACCACGGCGCGGTCGGGGCCGGCGTCGCGCCCGGCACGCTCGTCAAGATCATCGGCACCAGCACCTGCGACATCACCACCTGGCCCGTCGACCCCGACCGGCCGCTGGCCGACGTGCCCGGCATCTGCGGCATCGTGCCCGGGTCGGTCATCAACGGGCAGTACGGCCTCGAGGCGGGCCAGTCCGCCGTCGGCGACCTGTTCTCCTGGGTCGCCGGCCACCTCACGCCGGCGAGCTACACCGACGGCGGCGACGTCTGGGCCGCCCTGTCGCAGGAAGCCGAGTCCCTGCTTCCGGGGGCGAGCGGCCTGCTGGCGCTGGACTGGAACAACGGCAACCGCACCGTGCTGGTCAACCCCCGGCTGACCGGGCTGCTGGTCGGGCAGACACTGCACAGCACCGCGGCCGAGGTCTACCGCGCCGCCGTCGAGGCGACCGCCTTCGGCGCCCGCGTCATCCTCGACCGCCTGGGCGAGTACGGCGTCGCCATCGACCGCGTGGTCAACTGCGGCGGCATCGCCGAGAAGAGCCGGCTGGTGATGCAGACCTACGCGGACGTGCTCGGCCGGCCCATGCTCGTGAGCCGGTCCGACCAGACCTGCGCTCTCGGTGCCGCCATGTTCGGCTCGGTGGTCGGCGGCCACCACCCGACCGTCGGCGACGCCCAGGCCGCCATGTGCGGCGTCGGCGGCAAGTCTTACCACCCCGACCCCGACGCGGCCCGCGTCTACGACGAACTCTTCGCGCTGTACACGCAGCTCCACGACGCCTTCGGCGGCGTGAACGCCGACGCGTCACTGGGTGAGGTCATGCCGAAACTGATGGCGATCCGCGACCGCCAGCGGCGGAACAGCCCGACGGCGGAGTGATCCCATTCAGAAGCGTTTTATGGGAAGGCCAGGCTCCCGAAGCAGTTTGCTCCGCCGTCAAACAAAGAAGTATCGGTTCTAACCCGTCGCCTGCTGCGCCTTGGCCCGGCGTTTGAGCTCGGCGTCGATGAAGCCCTGGAGGTTGCCATCGAGCACCGCCTGGGGGTTGCCGACCTCGTGGTTCGTCCGGTGGTCCTTGACCCGGTTGTCGTAGAAGACGTAGCTGCGGATCTGGCTGCCCCAGCCGCGGTCTACGCCGCCGCCGGTCGCGGCGTCCATCTCGGCCTGACGCTTCTGCTCCTCCAGCAGCTCGATCTTGCCCTTCAGGATTGACAGGGCCTGTTTGCGGTTCTGCTCGGCCTTGCGTTCGACGCTGCACACAACGGTCAGCGTCGTCTGCGGGTCGTAGTGGTAGACCAGGCGGACGGCCGAGGCGACCTTGTTGACGTTCTGCCCGCCGGGGCCGGAGGAGCGGGCGAACTGCGTGGTCTCGAGCTTGTCTTCGTCGAGCTCGACCTTGCCGGTGTCGGGGAACTCGGGCGTAACCTCGACGGCGGCGAAGGACGTCTGGCGTTTGCCCTCGGCGTTGAACGGCGAGACGCGCGCGAGGCGGTGCGTCCCCGCCTCGGCGGAGAGGTAGCCGAACGCCATCGGCCCCTTGATAAACAGCGTGACCTCCTTGATGCCCGCCTCGGTGCCGTGGGTCTTGCTCACCTCGCTGACGTCCCAGCCCTGCCGCTCGCAGTGGTAGAGGTACATCCGCATAAGCATCTCGGCCCAGTCGTCGGCCTCGGTCCCGCCCGCCCCGCTCTGGATCGTCAGGTAACAATTCCGGGGGTCGTACTTGCCCGAGAGCAGGGCCGAGGTCTCGAGCTTGTCGAGCTCTTGGCGGATCGGCTCGATCTGCTGATCGACCTCTTGGCGCGACTCGTCGTCGTCGGCCTCGGCGGCCATCTCCCAGAGCAGGACGGCGTCGTCGATCGTCTGCTTGGCGGATTGAAGCGGCTCGATCTGGGCCTTGATCGTCTTGAGCTCGTCGATGACGGCGTTGGCGTCATCGGGCCGGTCCCAGAAATCGGGCGCGTTCATTTGCGTCTCGAGCTCACCGAGGCGCGCGGCCTTTTCTTCGACGCGGAGCGAGTCGTGCATCGCGGCGATGCGGGTCTGAAACTCGTCGAGGATCGCGGGGATGTTGTCGTGCATGCGGGTCGCCCACAATACCCGACGCCGATCGGCGGGGCTGGCCCTCTCTCCCTCCGGGAGAGGATTGGGGTGAGGGCGGTGTGATCAAAAACCCACCACGATGTCACCGCAAGCCGCGACTCGGTCGCCCTCACCCCGGCCCTCTCCCGGAGGGAGAGGGAGACAAGGCAAGTCACGGCCCGGACTCAGATCTGGAAGTCCGCACCGACGAGCGAGGTGACCTCGGCGATGGCGTCGCAGAGCCGCGGCAGGTTGTCGTCGGTCATGCCGGCGACGTTGATCCGGCCGCTGCCGACGATGTAGATGCTGTGCGATTCGCGCAGCGTGGCGACCTGTTTGGTGGTGAGGCCGGACATGGTGAACATCCCGCGTTGGTGGACGACGAAGTCGTTGCCCGCGGCGGAGAGCCGGACGCCGCGGTCGTCGAGGCCGGCGGCGAAGGCGTGGCGCATGGCGTGGATGCGGTCACGCATCGCGGTCAGCTCGGCCTCCCACCGCGTCCGCAGCTCGGGGTCGTCGAGGACGGTGGTGACGATGCCGGGGCCGTGGGCGGGCGGGTTGGAGTAGTTGCGGCGGACGACGGCCTTGACCTGGCTCTGCACGGCGTCGGCCACTTCCGGGGCCGCGGCGACGACGGTGAGTGCGCCGCAGCGGTCGCGGTAGAGCCCGAAGTTCTTCGAGAAGCTGGAGCAGACCAGGAAGTTGTCGCAGGCGTCGGCCAGGGCGTGGAGGCCGCCGGCGTCCTCGAACAGCCCGTCGCCGAAGCCCTGGTAGGCGAAGTCC
>JBCCRT010000033.1:0-22446 GCA_039201235.1 Planctomycetota bacterium | reverse complement strand
CGACTTCGTCGCGGCCGACTTCGAGCGGCCCGCCGAGAGCGGGCTCGGCCCGGCGGACCTCGTCATGAGCGTGGACGTGATCGAGCACATGCTCGACCCGGACCTGCTGCTGGACTTCATCCGCGGCCACACCCACGCCGACTCGTGGGTCGTGGTCTCGACGCCGGAGCGGGACGTACGGCGGGGGCCGGACAACATGAAGTCCAAGAAGGCGGAGCACGTGCGGGAATGGAACCAGAGCGAGTTCGCGGCGTACCTCGACGACCGCGGGTTCGAGGTGGTCGAGCACCGCTGCGCGGCGGCGTTCCGCGTCGGGTGGTCGCGGCTGATGTGGAAGGAGCGATGGCGGCTGCTGCGGAAAGGGATTTCGTTGGATTACTCGCAGGTGGCGGTTTGTCGGGTGCGGTCGTGACGGATTCGCGCGGCGGGCGCGGGACGCTGCACGTCACCGGCTAAACGCGGGTGCGGTTGGCGATACCATCGGGTCATGGGTGTGCGTGGGCGTGTCACGTCGGGTCGGGTGGGGGCGGTGCTGCTGGCGTTGATCGCGTTGCCTTGCTTCGTGACGCTACCGTGGTCGGTGTCGCGGTACGACCGGCAGCGCAGCGCGGACCTGGCGATGATCGAGGCGCCGCCGAGCTGGGCCGAGCCGATGGGCACGGACGGGTTAGGAAGATCGCTGCTGTGGCGGACGCTGCTGGGCGGGGCAATCAGTCTCGGCATCGGGCTGGCGGCGGCGGGGATCGCGGTGTGCATCGGCGTGGCGTGGGGCATGACCGCGGGCTACGTCGGCGGCAAGCCCGACGCGGTGATGATGCGCGGCGTCGATATCCTTTACGGCCTGCCGTACATCCTGCTCGTGGTCATGATCAGCCTCGCCCTGTCCGGCCCGATCGAGACGCTGATGCTCGAGGGTTTGAACCTCGGCGAGACGCTGGCGGCCAACGCCGCGGGGGTGGTGACGCTGCTGCTGGCGATCGGCGGGGTGAGCTGGCTGACCATGAGCCGGGTGGTGCGGGGCCAGGTGCTGAGCCTGCGATCGCAGCCGTTTATCGAGGCGACGCGGGCGATCGGCATGGGGCCGGTGCGGGTGCTGACCCGGCACCTGCTGCCGAATCTCGTGGGCGTCGTCGTGGTCTACGCGACGCTGGCGGTGCCGCTGGCGATCCTGCAGGAGTCGTTCCTGAGCTTTCTGGGCATCGGCGTCCGGCTGCCGCTGCCGAGCTGGGGCAACCTCGCGTCCGAGGGCGTGCGGGAGCTGACCGCCCTGTCCGACCCGACGACGACGATGAACTGGTGGCTGCTGGTTTTTCCGTGTGCGCTGCTGGGCCTGACATTGATGGCGCTCAACTTCCTGGGCGACGCGCTGCGGGACCGCTTCGACCCGAAGCGCAGCGCCGCCTGACCCGGTCGCCGCCGGCGGCGCTTCTCTACAATGACTTCATCATGGACAACGGCTTCGGCTTCAAAGACCTGGTGTTCGTCGCGCTGCTGCTGGGGGTCCTCGGCACGCTGGGGCTGGGCATCGTGCAGTACGACCGGCAGTGGGACGTGATCCAACGCCTCGACGACCGGCTCGCCGAGCAGAGCGAGACGCTGCGGCAGCTCAACCGCACGCTGGCCGACGGGGTGAGCCTGAACCCCGCCCCCGGAAAGCAAACGGCCGGAACTTCCGGGGACGATCCCTTTCAAAGACTGCGGCAGGCCAAGGCCGACCCCGACTACGCCGCGGGCGACTGGTTCGTCGACGCGTTCGCCAACACCGTCGGTAAGCTCACGCCGCTGATCGCCACGGATGCGTACCAGGCCACGATCGAGTCGTACGTCCTCGAGTCGATGCTGACCCGCGACCCGCAGACGCTCGAGTGGCGGCCGCTGCTGGCTGAGGCGTGGCAGGTTTCGGACGACGGGCTGACGATCAGCTTCGACCTGCGCAAGGACGCGACGTTTTCCGACGGGGTGCCGGTGACCTCGGCCGACGTGCTGTTCACGCTGGACCTGATCCGCAACCCGGAGATCAACGCGCCGCGGCTGGTGCCGTACTACGAGCCGGTCGCCGAGGCGGTGGCGGAGGGGCCGCACCGCGTGGTGTTCACGCTGGACGAGCCGTACTTTCTGTCGCTGTCGATCACCGGCGGGATGGACATCCTGGCGAAGCACTTCTACGAGCGGTTCACCCCGGAAGAGTTCAACGCGTCGACGGGTCTGTTGTTTGGATCGGGGCCTTACATGCTCGACGTCGATCCGGAGGACTGGCGGCCGGGCCGGGGCCAGGTCGAGCTGGTGCGTAACGAGAACTACTGGGGCCCGCGGCCGACGCTGGACCGGCTGGTGTGGCGGGAGATCACGGACGAGACGGCGCAGCTGGTGTCGATGCGCAACGGCGAGATCGACCGCTACGGCGTGCGGGCCGAGCGGTACGAACAACTCAAGGACGACGCCGACCTGCACGACGGGGCCGACCTGTACGAGTACCGCGTCGTGACCGCGGGCTACCGGTACATCGGGTGGAACCAGCTGCGTGACGGCGAGCCGACGCCGTTCGCCGATGTCCGCGTCCGGCGGGCGATGACGATGCTGCTGGACCGCGACGAGATGTGTGCGCAGCTGATGGCCGGGCTGGCGACGGTGGCGACCGGGCCGTTCAACCCGCTGAGCCCGCAGTACGACCCGGGCGTCGAGCCGATCGGCTTCGACCCCGAGGGTGCCAAGGCGCTGCTCGCCGAGGCCGGCTTCGCGGACCGCGACGGCGACGGCGTGCTGGAGTCGCCCGACGGCGAGCCGTTCCGCTTTGCGCTGGTGTTCCCCGCCAACAACCTCGGCTACCAGCAGATGGCGCAGTACTGCAAGGACGCCTACGCCCGGGCCGGCGTCGTCATGGACCTGGACCCGACCGAGTGGAACACCATGCTGCAGCGCATCGACTCCCGGCAGTTCGACGCGATCACGCTGGGCTGGGGCGGCACGATCGAGTCGGACCCCAAGCAGATCTTCCACTCCGGCAGCATCCCCGACGGCGGCAACAACTTCGTGACCTACCGCAACGACGAGCTCGACGCGCTGATCGACGAGGCCCGCGTCACCGTCGACGAGGACGAGCGGTACGCCCTGTGGCACCGGGTCCACCGGATCATCCAGGCGGACCAGCCGTACACGTTTTTGTTCAACAGCAAGACGGTGATCTTCCTGGACGAGCGTTTCCGCAACGTGCAGGTAACGAAGGTCGGGCTCAGCGACCGGACGGAGTTCTTCGTGCCGCGGCCGGACCAGCGTTGGACGCAGTGACCCGCCGTTGATCGGCCCGCCCCCGCAAGCTCCATGCTGACCTACATCGTCCGCCGATTGCTGCTGCTGGTCCCGACGCTGCTCGGGGTGTTGGCGGTGGTGTTCTTCACGATGGCGTACGCGCCGGGCGGGTTCGGGGGGACCGAGCTGACCGAAGACGGGGCCCGCAGCGAGGGCGACGACGCCCGGCGGGCGCAGCAGGCGATGCAGCGGCGGTACGGGCTGGACCTGCCCCGGCCGGCGCAGTTCGGGCGGTGGCTCAACCAAGTCTCGCCCGTCGGCTTCCGGATGTCGTCGGACGTGGGGTTCGACGGGGCGGAGCGGGACGCGGTGGCGGCGGCGCTGGCGGACCTGCCGTTCAACACCCGGCCGACGCAGCTCGAACGGGCGGTCGACCTGGCCGAGACCCTGGCGGGCTACGCGGACCTGCCCCCGGAAGAAGCGGCCGCGGCGCTGCGGGCGGCACTTGGGGACCCGAACGGCGCGGCGTCTTGGTCGCTGTTCGACGTGATGGACGCGGAGCTTTCGGAGACCGCGGCCGACAACCTCCGGCGGCGGATCGCGGAGAATCTCGGGCGTGAAGATGGCGGGTTGCGGCGGGCGCAGGCGGTCTACCTCAGAGAGCTGGCGTTCGAGGCGTCGGGCCGGTCGCGGGTGCGGTTCGATCGGCCGGCGCTCAAGGCCCCGGACCTCGGCACGTCACTGCGGGGCCGGGACGTCGGCGAGCTGCTGCTGGAGCGGGCGCCGGTGACGGTGCTGCTGAACCTGCTGAGCCTGCCGCTGATCTACGCGGTGGCGATCGCGTCGGGGATCTACGCGGCCCGGCGGCGCGGCGCGACGTTCGACGTGGGGTCGGGCGGGGTGTTCCTGGGGCTGTGGTCGGTGCCGGTGATCTGGGCCGGGGCGCTGATGATCACGTACCTGGCCAACGAGCAGTACCTGCGGTGGTTCCCGACGGCGGGGCTGCACGACCCGCGGGCGGACCGCATGGCGCTGCTGCCGTCGTTCGGTGACGGCGGCTTCGAGCGGGGCTGGCTGCTGGACCTGGCGTGGCACCTGGTGCTGCCGGTGGCGTGCCTGACCTACGGCGGGTTCGCGGTGATGAGCAAGGTGATGCGGGGGTCGATGCTCGAGGCGCTCTCGGCCGACTACGTGCGGACCGCGCGGGCCAAGGGGTTGGCCGAGCGGGTGGTGCTGTGGCGGCACGCGTTCCGCAACAGCCTGCTGCCGATGATCACGATCGTCTCGTCGGTGCTGCCAGCGATGTTCGCGGGGGCGGTGGTGGTCGAGTCGATCTTCTCGATCAACGGGATGGGCCGGCTGGGCGTCGAGGCGGCGTTCCAGAAAGACCGCGAGGTCATCATGGCGGTCACGCTCATCGGCGGCGTGATCGGGCTGAGCAGCGAGCTGATCCGCGACCTGTGCTACGCGATCGCCGACCCGCGGGTGGCCTATGACTAACCCCCCCGGAAGTAGCAACGAGTCTCCTGTGTCGGCTCCGACCCGTTCGCTGCGGTCCAGCGCGACGGGCCGGGTGCTGCTGCATCTGCTCGGCCGACGCGGGGCGCAGGTCGGCGGGGTGTGGATCGCGACGCTGGTGCTGCTGTCGATCTTTGCGCCGCTGCTGGCCAGCAGCCACCCGCTGCTGTGGAGCAGGGGCGGCGCGGTGAGCAGCCCCTGGCTGGAGCACCTCACGGCGACGGATGCGGTGCTGCTGCTGAGCTTCGGCGTCGCGGCGGTACTGCTGTGCTGGCGGCCGCTGCGTTGGGGCCGACGCGTTTCGGCGTGGTTGTGGTGCACGGCTTCGCTGACCGCGGCGGCGGGGCTGCGGGCCGTGCTGAGCCAATGGGACGCCGCCGAGCCGGGGGCGTTGCCGCTGCCGGTGGTGCTGACCGGGTCGGTGCTGCTGGCGTCGGTCGGCGTACTGGTGGTGCTGCCCCTGTCTTCGTCGGCCGGGGCGCGGTTCTGGGGCGTCGTCTTCGCGGCCGGGCTGCTGCTGGGCGGCGGGTTCTTCGCGTTGGACGTCGACCCACCGAGCAACGTCGTGTTCTCGTCGTACCGCGAGGCCGCCGCCGCGGGCGAGGTCGACTGGCAGGTCACCGCCCCGCTGCCGTTCTCCCCGGCCGACTACCAACGCGACCGCATGTCCGCCACCGGCGAGGACGCGCGCTACCTCCCGCCGTCGCTCGCCCACCCCTTCGGCACCGAGCAGAGCGGGGCGGATGTGTTGTCCCGCATGATCCACGCCAGCCGGATCGCGCTGGCGATCGGGCTGATCGCCACCGGCATCGCCGCCGCGCTCGGCGTGGTCGTCGGGGCGCTGATGGGCTACTTCGCCGGCTGGATCGACCTGATCGGCATGCGGCTGGTCGAGGTCTTCTCCGCCATCCCCGTGATCTTCCTGCTGATCATGGTGGTCGCCTTCTACGGCCGAAACCTCTACCTCATGATGGTCATCATCGGCCTCACCGGCTGGGTCGGCTACGCCGTCTTCGTCCGCGCCGAATTCCTCAAGCTCCGCAAGATGGACTTCGTCCAGGCGGCCCACGCCTGCGGCACCCCGCTGTGGTCCGTCCTCATGCGGCACATGCTGCCCAACGGCGTGACGCCCGTCCTCGTGCTCGCGAGCTTCGGCATCGCCAGCGCGATCCTCGTCGAGTCCACCCTCAGCTTCCTCGGCCTCGGCCTGGTCGAGGAGCCGAGCTGGGGCCAGCTGCTGAACCAGAGCCGCGACGCGCCGGGGCAGTGGGGCCTGCTGATCTTCCCGGGCCTGGCGATCTTCCTGACCGTGTTCGCGTACAACCTCGTCGGCGAGGCGCTGCGGGATGCGCTGGACCCGCGCGTCGCCGGGGCCGACTGAAACCTGAACCATGCACCACGACGCCCCGGAAACCCCGCTGCTCGAAGTCCGCGGCCTGTCGGTGAGCTTCCCGAGCTCGCGCGGCGACAAGCGGGCCGCGGCCTCACGCTTCCGCGCCGCCGACGGCGTTGACCTGACGATCTACCCAAAACAAACCCTCGCCGTCGTCGGCGAGTCGGGCTCGGGTAAGTCGGTCTCGGCCATGTCGGTCCTCCGCCTGATCCCCGAGCCCCCCGGCAAGACCGAGGGCGGACGCATCCTCTGGCGGCCCGACGTGAGCACCGAGCCGGTCGATCTGCTGACCCGCAGCGAGCGGCAGATGCGCGACGTCCGCGGCAACCAGATCGCGATGATCTTCCAGGAGCCGATGACCAGCCTCAACCCGGTCTACACCGTCGGGTCGCAGATCACCGAGGCCGTCCGGCTGCACCGCGACGTCACCCGCGCCGAGGCGGTCGCCGTGGCCGAGTCGGCCCTGCGCGACGTCGGGATCGCCGACCCCGCGGCCCGGCTGACGGACTACCCGCACCAGCTCTCCGGCGGGATGCGGCAGCGCGTAATGATCGCCATGGCGCTGGCGTGCGAGCCCGCCCTGCTGCTGGCCGACGAGCCGACCACCGCGCTGGACGTGACCATCCAGGCGCAGATCCTCGAGCTGTTGCGCAAGCTGCAGGACGAGAAAGGCATGGCGATCCTGCTGATCACCCACGACCTGGGCGTCGTGGCCGAGAACGCCGACGTGGTGGCCGTGATGTTCGCCGGGCGGGTCGTCGAATACGCCGACGTCGCCACGCTGTTCCGCCGGCCGCTGCACCCTTACACCCGAGGGCTGCTGCGGTCGATGCCGGTGCTGGGGCGACAAGCCCAGCGGCTCGACACGGTGATGGACGGCGCGACGATCCCCGAGGACTTCCCCGCCGGGTTCACCGTCCGGCCGCACGACCCGGACCACCTGCAACGCGGCCCCGACGCCGGGCCGTACGGCAAGGCCGACGCGGCCCTGCACGAGGTCGAGCCGAGCCACTGGGTGCTGTGCGCCGCCGCGCCCGAAGCCGAAGAACCCGCCGCGCCCGCGCTCGCCTACCGCCGCCCGTCGGCCACCACCGCGGCCACGAGCTGATCCACCGGCTGACGCGCATCGAGCACCAACGCCTCACCCGCCGTCGGCGGCTCGAGCGTGGCGAACTGGCTCTCCATCAAGCCGGGCGGCATGAAGTGATCTCGGCCCGTCATCCGCGCGGCCACGGTCGCCCGGTCCACCGCCAGGTACACGAATCGCGGCCCCGGCTCCAGCCCCGAAGCCAGCCGCTTCCGGTACACCCGCCGCAACGCCGAGCACGCCAGCACCGCCCCCGGCCGGTCCCGCAGCAAGCCGTTCAATGCGTCCAGCCACGGCCCGCGATCCGCGTCGGTCAGCGGCACGCCCGACCGCATCTTCGCCACGTTCGCCGCCGGATGGAAATCGTCGGCGTCGAAAAACGCGACCCCCAGCCGTCCCGCCAGCGCCCGCCCCACCGTCGTCTTGCCGCACCCGCTGACGCCTATCACGACCCACGGCCGCGCGGCGGGCGGTTCGCGAAGCTCGGTCGGGGGTTCGGCCACGGGCCCGAGTCTAATCCCGAAAAGGCGACGCTGGCCGCGGCCCGACCCGTTGACGATAATGATCTCGGCATGTCCCGCACCGCCAGACCCACCCCACCGAAACGCCCGACCCGTCTCCGCCGTGTCCTGCGCGGGCTGCTGGCCGGCGTGGGCCTGACGCTGGGCCTCGCCGCCCCCGCCCCGGCCGAGGCCAAGCCGCTGCAGATCATGCTGCTGGGCGACGAGCTGACCGCCAGCGAGTCGGGCCGGCGGTCGTACCGCTACTACCTCTGGCGCCGGCTGATCGACGCGGGGCTGGACTTCGACTTCATCGGCACGCGGCACACCAACGACGGCGGGACCGCGTATTGGCCCCGCCACGAGGGCCGACGCTTCGACCCCGACCACGAGGGCCACGCCGGCTGGCGGATCGACCACGTCATCCAGGGCCGCGACGACGGCCGCGGCGGGCTCGCCGACTGGCTCGCCGCCTACACCCCCGACGTCGCCGTGGTCCTGCTCGGACACGTCGACGCCAAGAACGACCAGCCCGGCGAGTGGGCCCAGCGCGAGATGCGCGAGCTGATCGAGATGCTGCGGCTGGACAACGACCGCCTCGCCGTCCTGCTGGTCTGCCCGCCGCCGGCGTTACACGAGGCGGCCGGCCCGCGGCTCGCCGAGCTGGCCGAGGTCTACGCCCAGATCGCCGAGCGCGAGAACACCGCGCAGTCGCCGGTCCGGCTGGTCGACCTCCACGCGGTACTCGACCCGCATCGGCACCTGGCGATCGACGGCACGCAGCCCAACGACGCCGGCGAGCGGCTGATGGCCGAACGCATCGCCGCCGCGCTGCTGCGGCTCGACGAGCGGCACCTCGACCCCGTCCGCCGGACCACGGCCCAGGCGTGGGGCTCGGTGCTGGTCGTGCCTCTGGGCGCGGGGCTGGGGTTCTTCCTGCTGGCGCGGGCGCAGCTGCGCCGCGAGCAGGCCACCCGCGACTACCAGAGCCCCGGCGTGTCGGCCGACCCGGCCCCGCGGCCGCTCGCCGGCCGGGCCCGCCGCGTCGCCGCCGAACCCGACGGGCCCGCCCCGCTGACCTTCCCCGGCCCGCGCTGAGTCGTCCCGCCGACGCGGCGTCCCGGGTTAACATGAACCCTCAGGGCGATTAGCTCAGACGGCTAGAGCGACGCGTTTACACCGCGTAGGTCGTGGGTTCGAGTCCCCCATCGCCCATCCCCCCGCACCCGCCCCGGGGTCACGCGAAGCCGGCGGCGGTTGGGGAGAACGCCCGAACTGGCCGATAGCATGGGTCCGTGTCGGCTCGCCCCCGCCGGCACCCGGACCCGTTTGGGGCGGTGAGCAACCGTTGCGGAACGCCTTTGACTTGTTTGCGGGGTGCAAGCGGCTCGCGGCGGCGGCGGTGTGGTTGGTTTGCGTGGCGGTGCCCGCCCGGGCGGGGCTGGACTCGAACGTGCGGCAGGTCGTCGGCGGCGCGTCGCTCAACGAGACCGCGGTGTCGGTGCTGATCGTAGACCTGCGCAGCGGCCGGACGCTGGCGGAGATCGACGCCGACCGGCCGATGGTGCCCGCGTCGGCGATGAAGCTATTGACCACCGCGGCGGCGCTGCACCGCCTCGGGCCCGAGTTCCGGTTCACGACACGCCTCATGCTGGATGCCTCGCCGGCCGGCGGCGACCCGCAAGCCCCGGCCGACCTGCTGATCGAGGCCTCGGGCGACCCCGCCTTCGGCGACCCGGTCCTGTTAGCGCAGGCCGGCTACGAGGTCGACGACCTGGTCCGGCTCTGGGTCGACGCGGTGAAAGCAACCGGCCGGACCCGCTTCGCCCGGTTGCGGATCGACGACCGCTGCTTCGACCGCGTGTTCGCCCACCCCGACTGGCCGGCGGCGCAGCTCGACCGCCCGTCGTTCGCGCAGGTCGGCGGGCTGAACTTCCACGAGAACGTGCTGGCCGTCCTACCCCTGCCCGCCGACGCGCCGGGCCAGGCCCCGGTCGTGCAGGTGTACCCGCTGCACCCGGCCCTGCGCACGCTCAACCGCGCCACCACCGGGGCGACCGACGACTTCCGCGCCCAGCGCGCGGCCGGGAGCAACCGCTTCACCTTCCTCGGCAGCGTCCGCAACCGCCGAAGCCAACCCTACCGCGTCGCCGTCCACGACCCGGGCCTCACTTTCGCCGAGTTCTTCGCCCACCAGCTCCGCCGCGCCGGCGTCGAAGTCGCGGCCGTCGAACGCGTCGGCGTCAGCGACCGCCTAAACGTCCGCGGCTTCACGCTCCTGCACGAGTTGCACACCACCCTGCCGGGGGTGCTCGACCGCACGAACCAGGACTCGCAGAACCTCTTCGCCGAGGCACTGCTCAAGCGCATGGGCCGGGAGTTGACCGGCGCCCCCGGCAGTTTCGAGAACGGGGCGTCGGCGGTGCGGCTGTTCCTGCGCGACGAACTGGCCCGCCGGGTCGGCACGTCGGGCGTGCAGATCGCCGACGGCTCGGGGCTGTCCAAGAACAACCGCGTCACCGCCCGCGTGCTGGTCGAGGTGCTGCGGGCGATGCACACCGACCGTCAGCTCGGCCCGATCTTCACCGCCTCGCTCTCGGAGGCGGGGCAGAACGGCACGCTCCGCCGACGCTTCGACGGCCTGGACGGGCAGGTCCACGGCAAGTCGGGCTGGCTCGGCGCGTCCGCGGGCTACGCCTCGAGCCTCGCCGGCTACTACGTCGCGCCCGACGGCCGGGCTTACGCCTTCGCCATGCTCTTCAACGGGTTCCGACCCCCGCTGACCCACCCCCAAGTCAAGGCCACGCAGGACCGCGTGCTGCGCGCCCTCGAAGACGGGCTCACCGGCCGGTAACCGCGGCGGTTTTTCGGCGCTCGCCCCCGATTTTCTTTGGCCGTCCGGCAAGCGAAAAGTACGCTAAAATGGTGTCCGGGAGAGCCGCGGCGTCCGCAGACTACACGAGACGCCCCCGCGGGAGCCCCCGCCTCCCGCGATAACAAAACGCGGCCCGGGCCGAACGACCCGCGACGTGATCCTCGCCCAAACCCGGCGCGAGTGAGCCAACGCCGCGGGCCGCTTTTCATCTGCAGTTCGTCCGTCTACGCCGCTGACGCGACGCGGCGGTTGCGATACGCTGCCCGGCCCCGCGGGCCTCGCCGGCCCCCCGCCAACGCCCCATCGGAGACCGTGACTTGTCCAGCCCGCTGCATATCGGAGTGATCGGCGTCGGCGGCATCGCTCGCACCCACATGCCCGGCTGGGCCGAGTCGCCGCTGGCCGAGGTCTTTGCCGGCGCGGACCTCAGCGCCGAGAACCTCGACCGGTGGGGCGAAGAACACGGCGTCGACCCTAAGCGTCGCTACGCCGACCCGGCCGACCTCATCGCCGACCCGGACGTCGACGTCGTCGACGTCTGCACCCCCAGCAGCTACCACGCTTCGCTGACGATCGCCGCGCTGGAGGCGGGCAAGCACGTGCTGTGCGAGAAGCCGCTGGCCCCGACGCCCGGCGAGATCGAACGGATGATCGCCGCCCGCGACGCCAGCGGGAAGCTGCTCATGACCGCCCAGCACATGCGTTTCGAGGCCGCGAACCGTGCCGCCAAGCGCGAGATCGAGGCCGGCCGACTCGGCGACATCTACCACGGCCGGGCGTGGTGGCTCCGCCGCGGCGGCGTGCCCAACTCGCCGGGGTTCATCTACACGAAAAACTCCGGCGGCGGGCCCTGCATCGACCTGGGCGTCCACTACCTCGACCTGGCGCTCTGGCTGATGGGACACCCGACGCCCGTCAGCGTCACCGGCGTGGCGGGCAAGCCGATCGCGTCGCGGCCCGGCGCGTTCTCCGACTGGGCCGACGGCAGCGTGATCCCCGACGACATGGACGTCGAGGAGTTCGCCGCCGGCTTCGTGCGCTTCGACCACGGCGCGAGCCTGACGATTGAGGTCAGCTGGCTTCTGCACCACCCCGGCAACGAGCAGCGACTCTGGCTCTACGGCGACCGCGGCGGCCTCTGCCTCCCCGACGCCACGCTTCATTACGACGACAACGAAAAGATGCAGCGCTACGACGTCCAGCTCAAACGCACGACCCAGCCGCGCCGGGGCTGGGCCGAGGAGTGCATCGCCTTCGCCGAGGCCATCGTCGAGGGCCGGCTCAGCCCCGTGCCCCCGGAAGAATCGCTCGCCGTGCAGCGCGTCCTCGCCGGCCTCTACGAGAGCCAGAAGACCGGCCGTGAAGTACGCCTGGACGGGTAGCGGGCGGACCGGTCCGCCCGGTTTTCGGGGCAGATAGAATCACTCCGCCGCCGGCGTCACGCTGACACTCACCACCGAGTCCAACTCCGGGTACGTCGCGTCGAGAAACGCGTTGCCCTCGCGCTGGATGCGGGGTTGCTGCTGGCTCGGGGCGTCGCCGTGGCCGGCGAACAGCGACTCGACGACGTCGAGGCCCGCGGTGACCCGACCGAAAGGCGCGAAGCCCAGCTCGTCGAGGAAGGCGTGGTCGCCGAGGTTCACGAAGACCTGGGTGTTGCGGCTGTCGGCGACGTCGGCGGCGGCGAAGGCGATCGTGCCCCGCACATTGGGTCGACGCCGCGGCTCGTCGGGGAACGTCAGCGGCCGCCACGCCTCGGCCACCCGCGGGAAGCCGTGGATCCCCCACTGCACCACGAACCCTTCGACCACGCGGAAGAACCGCTGGTTGTGGTAGTAGCCGCTGCGGGCCAGGTCGTAGAAACGGTCGGCCGCGGCGGGGGCCCACGCCCGGGTGACCCGCACCGTGAACACGCCCCGGGTGGTCACAACCTCGACGTCGTACACCGCCGGGGCCGGGGCGTCGTCGAGCACGGCCGCGGGGTCCGCCAACCGACGCAGGTCCGGCACCACGGGGGCGATCGCCGGAGCCGGTTCCGGTGCGGCGACCGGATCGTTATCGGCGGGGTCGGCGGGCTCTGCGACCGGCGGCGCTGCCACTGCCTCGGCCGTCGGGTCCGCTTCGACTGCCTCGGTCACTTCGGTCGCTTCAACTGATTCGGCGGGATCGGACGTCTCGGCCGCAGCCGCGGGGTCGTCGTCGGGGGCCGGCACCTCGACGGCTTGCATCGTCTCAGCCGGCTCGGGTTCCGCCACGGTTTCGACGATCGGCTCCGACGGTTCGGCGATCGGGGCAGAGGATTCGGCGATCGGCTCCGGGAGTTCAGCAACGGCCGCGGGCTCGGAGGCCATCGGGTGCTCGGCGGCAACCGGGGGGGTGGGTTCGACCACAGGCGCAGCCTCAACGACCACCGCCGCATCGGCCGCGGGCTCGACGACGGCCAATGGCTCGGTTTGGACCGGGGCCGGAGCCGGAGCCGAGGCCGCGACCTCGGGTTCCGCCCTGGCTTCGTCCTCGCCCGCCGGCTCGGGATCGATCGCCGGCTGGGGGTCCGCATCCGTTCGGGCTTGCACGACCGGCTCAGGTTCGAGTTCAGGTTCGGACTCGGGCTCGGGCTCAGTTTTCATCCCCGGCTCGGCCGCGAGAGCCGGAACCGGGGACGGCGCGAGCCGGGCCTCGGCGACGCCCAGGGCGAAGAACGCCCGGCGAGCCGGATCGCCCCCCGGAATCCCCGGAACTTCCGAGAGGGACACGTCAAGAGCGGTATCTCCGCGGCCGGCCTCGAAGCCCGCCCGGCGGTCGACCGCGTGGGTGTTGAGCTTCCGCCGCACCTGCCGGCGGAAGCCGGGGCTTACGTCGTCGAGCGTCGCCTCCTCCGGGAAGCCGTCCACCGCCCCGCCGTCGAGCCACGCCTCGGCCCACGCCCGCTCGGCCGGGTTGATCAGCTCCGCGAGCGCCCGCCCCGCCGCGGCGTCGTCGCCGACCGCCGCCGCGGCCCACGCCTGGGCCGCGATGACCCAGCCGTCTTCGCCGTCGTGCGCCAGCGCCCGCCGGCACAGCCGGACGATCTGGCGGTGACGCTCGGCCGGTTCGTCGAGGCCCAGCGCCGCCTGCCGCGCCGCCACCGCGGCCAGCAACTCGCCCTTGACCTGCAGGGCGTCGGTCAGCTCCGGGCCCCGCCCCGTGACCCGGCGGGCCTCGACGCCGGCCCGCTCCAGCCACGCCGCGGCGTCGACCTCGACCTCGACGTCGGCCCGAGCGGTCACCCACGGCAGCCAAAGCAAGCCCGCCAAAGCCGCGATCGACAGGACACGGCAGCGGCGAAACCAGGGAGGGAGCGTGGGCATGGTCACGGATGATATCGGTCGATCGCGGCGGGCCGTGGGCCCGGGCCGGGGTCCGAAAAGTCGGCGCACCGCCGCCGTCGGCCCCGGCCAAGTGTCGCCCACCCCTGCCCGGATTCCACCCCATCCGGGCGGATTTCTACCGGCCGGAGTCTGCTAGAGTCGGCTCTATGGACGTGCCGATCGCTGGAGACGCGGGCGCCGCCCCGGGGCCCAAGGCCTGCTGCACCCCCTCGGCCGAAGGCGTGACCCCCAGCGGCAGCGTCGCGGCCCGCGGCGGCGGGCCGAGCTACGACGGCCCGCTCCAGCCCGCCGCCGAGCCGGTCCGATACGCCCCCGGCGGCGACGCCGACTCCCCGCAGCGCACCGCCGGCATGGTCCGGCTCGACGGCGGGCCGTTCCTCATGGGCACCGACCACCCGAAGGGCTACCCAGAAGACGGCGAGGGACCGGTCCGCGAAGTAAGGCTCGACCCGTTCTGGATCGACGCCACCAGCGTGACCAACGCCGCGTTCGCCGACTTCATCGAAGACACCGGCTACGTCACCGAGGCGCAACGCTTCGGCTGGTCGTTCGTGTTCCACCTCCACGTCCCCCGGAAGTACCAGGACAAGCTGCGCCGCGACGCGAGCGTGCCGCAGACCCCGTGGTGGCTCGCCGTCCCGGGGGCGCGGTGGGACCGGCCCTACGGCGAGCGGTCGTCCATCAAAGACGTGATGGACCACCCCGTGGTGCAGGTGAGCTGGAACGACGCGGCGGCCTACGCCCGCTGGGCCGGCAAACGGCTGGCGACCGAGGCCGAGTGGGAGTACGCCGCCCGCGGCGGCCGGGAGCAGACGATCTACCCTTGGGGCGACCAGCTCGAGCCGCGGGGCAAGCACCGCTGCAACGTCTGGCAGGGCCGGTTCCCGGTCGAGAACGACGCGGCCGACGGTTTTGTGGGGACATGCCCGGTCACCGCGTTTACGCCCAACGGCTACGACCTGTCGAACGTCTGCGGCAACGTCTGGGAGTGGACCAACGATTGGTTCAGCGCGACGTGGCACGTGGAAGAAAATGAGGCGACGCGGGTGAACCCGATCGGGCCGGTACCGCCCCCGCCCCCGCCCCCGGAAAGGGGGGACGCTAAGCCGCAAGCGGCTTTTTCGCACAAGGTGCAGAAGGGCGGCAGCTACCTCTGCCACGCGAGCTATTGCAACCGCTACCGCCTCGGGGCCCGCACCGCGAACACGCCAGACTCGGCGACGACCAACAACGGCTTCCGCTGCGTGCGGGACGTGTGAAAACCGTCAAATCTTTTTTCCGGATCGGCCGCGGATCGCGGCCGCGGGTTTCGGCCTGCGCGGGGGCGACCGGTTACGCGGCGAGTGCCGGCCCCGAGACCACCATGTCCCGGGATTTCTGTTCAGGTCATCTCGCCGGATCGCGGAAATAAACCGGGCGGACGAGTCCGCCCGCTACCCGCTCCGCGATCCCGGACATGTTCAAGCTGCCGACCCGCAACCCGAATCCCGCGCCCGACCTGGGCCGGCGGTCCGACGCGCAGCGTTGGGTGCGGCTGCTGCTGGAACAGAAACTCAGAGCGGCGGCGAAGGGCCGGCAGGTCGGGCGCACCAGCGACGCGGACGAGGACGGCATGGTGGACGTCCGCCTCGCCGGGCCGGGCGACCCGAAGACCCCGGAAGACGCGTTCGACCGGCTGCGCTGGGGCGGGCTGTTCGCCGTGGTCGACGAGAACCCGCAGCGCGTCGGCAAGGTGATGCAGGACTACGACGGCCGCAACGGCTTTACCCTGGAGCAGGGCTTCGACGAGTTGTGGGCCCCCGCCGTCGCGGGTTTGAAAATTCCGGGGGTCAGGATTCCGGGGGTGACGCCGCGGGCCTACTGCTTCGTCGCGCGCAAGACGCACCTCGCGATGCCAGGGCAGCTCAGCGACCGTTTCACGTACGACGTTACGCTCCGGGCCGACGAGGGCGAGGCCGAGGGCTACTGCGTCCGCAAGCGGGTGCCAGACGTCGGGGAGCTGACCGATCGGCTGGGGCTCAAGTACCCGGACCTGGACCCGGCGGACGCGAAGCTGCGGGCCGAGTCGCTGGTGCGGGAGGTGTTCCCGGTGTTCCTGACGCGCGAGGTCAAAGTCCTGGAAAAGCTACGCAAGGACCTTCCGCCGGAATTCCGGGGGCGCGTGCCGCGGGTGCTGCGGATCCAGCGCAACGACGCGGGGTTCGTGACCCGGCTGGATATGAGCTGGCTGCGCAACGGCGGGCCGGTGGTCTCACAGCTGGAGTTCGCCCGTCAAGCGGCGGAGCTGCTGGCGGTGCTGCACGACGCCGGCGGGGTGATGCACCTGGACCTTCGGCCCGACAACGTCGTGAAGACGCCCGAGGGCGTGGGTTTCATCGACTTCGGCAGCGCGGCGAACGTCGGCGAAGACCTCGACGCCAGCCCGACGCTGGGCAAGCTGTTCCGCCAGATGATGCGCACCAGCCAGATCCAACGCGTCCTGACCCGCATGATCGAGCGGGGCGAAGTGACCGACGAGGCCTTCGCCGCGGTGCAAGGCAAGGTCGACCGCGCGGTCGACACGTTCTTCCTCGCGGTCCAGCTCAACCACCCGCACGCCAACCCGGAGCTGGCGAAGCTGGTCGACCACAACCCCTTGGGCGAGTCGGCCCGGGCGCTGCAGAGCCTCACGGCCGCGTTCCTGCGGCCCAAGACCCCGCAGCGGTCGGCGGGCAAGTCGGCGGCGGACCTGCTCCGCGGCATCCGCCGGATCGAGCGGCGGTTCGTGGGGTGAGGTCCCGGCGGACTTTTAGCCGCAACGCAGCGCGTCGCTGACGGGTGCCCGCGGTATGTGGGCAGCGACGCGTTGCGTCGCAGCTAGAGCTATCATCCGCGGTTCGGATGAACGCTCCCACCACCACCACCACAGTCCCCGCCTCGACGCAGAACCTCAACGTCGCGGGCATCGACCCGCTTGTCGCGCCCGCCGACCTCGAAGCCAAGTTGCCGCTCACCGACGCGGCCCGCGACACCGTGCTGCGCGGCCGGCGGGAGATCGAGGCGATCCTCCGCGGCGAGGACCGCCGGCTGCTCGCGGTCGTCGGGCCCTGCTCGATCCACGACCCCGACGCCGCGCTGGACTACGCCCGCCGGCTGGCGACGCTGCGGCAAGAACTCCGCGACCGACTCGTGCTGGTGATGCGGGTCTACTTCGAGAAGCCGCGCACCACCGTCGGCTGGAAGGGCCTGATCAACGACCCGCACCTCGACGGCAGCTTCGACGTGGGCCGCGGCCTGGAGCTCGCGCGGTCGCTGCTGCTGGCGGTCAACGGACTCGGCCTGCCGGCCGGCACCGAGTTCCTCGACCCGGTGACGCCGCAGTACCTCGACGACCTGGTGAGCTGGGCCGCCGTCGGCGCCCGCACCACCGAGAGTCAGACCCACCGGCAGATGGCCAGCGGGTTGTCCATGCCGGTCGGCTTCAAGAACGCGACCAACGGCTCGCTGCAGGTCGCCCTCGACGCGATGCAGTCCGCCATCCGGGCGCACCACTTCATCGGCGTCGACGACGCGGGCAGAGCTTCGGTCGTCCGCACCCGCGGCAACGCCTACGGCCACGCCATCCTCCGCGGCGGCGACGCGGGCAGCAACTACGACCCGGCCGACATCGCCGACGCCGCCCGCCGCCTCGCCGACGTCGGCATGAACCCCCGGCTCATGGTCGACTGCTCCCACGCCAACTCGGGCAAGCGATCCGCCGCGCAGCAGACCGTCTGGGACAGCCTCGTCGTGCAGCGTGTCGGCGGCACGACCGCGATCCTCGGCGCGATGATCGAGTCGAACCTCCACGCCGGCAAGCAGTCGATCCCCGACGACCGGTCCCAACTGAAATACGGCGTGTCGGTCACCGACGACTGCCTCGGCTGGGAGCAGACCGAAGCGATGCTCCGGGCCGGGCACGCGGCGCTGGGCGACACGGTTTGATCGGGATCACGCTCGGGCTGCTCGCGGCGATGGGGCATTCGCTGGCGTACCTCGCGACGCGATGGTTCACCAAAGACCGCGGCCGACCGCTGCGTCACCTGCTGGTGATCGCGCACGTGATCATGGGACTGGTCAGCGCCGCGGCGCTGGTCGCGCTGTGGCCCGAAGACCTGGGTTTCGAGGCGAGCTGGCTGCTGCGGCTCACCGGGCTCGTCGGTTTCTTCGTCGTCGCGCAGGTGAGCCTGCTCTCGACGCTGCCGATGGTTGACGCGTCGCGGGTCGCGCCGCTACTGGGGTTCAAGACCGTGGTGCTGGCGGTGATCGCGGTGGCGATGGGCGAGTCGATCGGCGGGCTGCAGTGGGCGGGCGTCGCGCTGGCGGTCGCGGCGGCGTGGGTGCTCAACGACGTCGGCGGCCGACTGCCGTGGCGGGTCACGGTGCTGGTCGCCCTGGCGTGCGTGAGCTACGGCATCGCGGACACGTTCATCCTGGGCACCGTGCGGGAGGTGCAGCGGCTCACGGGCGACCACAGCGTGCTGGGCGCGCCCGTGTTCGTCGCCGCTTCGGTCTACACCGCGGTGGGTCTGATCGCGGCGGCGTTCCTGCCGGCGGCACGGCGGGCCCCGGCGGCGGCGTGGCGCGACGCGATGCCCTACGCCGCGATCTGGCTGCTGACCATGGTCGTGCTCTACGGCACATTCGCCGCGGTGGGCACCGTGCTGGGGTCGATCCTCCAGTCGTTCCGCGGGCTGATCTCGATCGTCCTGGGTATCGCGCTGGCGGCCGCGGGCTGGCAGCACCTCGAACAGAAGCACGGTTGGGCGACGCAGCTGAGGCGGATCGGCGCGGCGTTGCTGATGTGCGGCGCGGTCGCGCTGTACGTCCTCGGCGGCCGATAACACAAGACGCCTCGGGCGAACCGACCAGACGCGGCGTCGGTCTGTGCGGGTAAAGCCCGCTGCGCGGCCGGTCGATACGTCGGTATGAAGATCTGGCGGACCAACATGTCCTCGCCGGTGGAAGGCCAAGGGATCGATCACCGACGCCACGGCCGGCTCAAGACCGAGGGCACCGAGTCGTCGCTCGGCCAGGTCGTCGATATTTCGGCGTCCGGCATGCGGGTGCGCCGCAAGGGCGGGCTGCCCGTGAAACAGGGCGAGAAGTTCCGCGTCGACGTGCAGGTCGACAAGGAGGTCATGGCCGTCGACGTCGCCGTCCGCCGGGTCTACAAGATCGGCCGACGCAAGTTCGAGTTCGGCGTGGAGTTCATCAACCTCTCCGAAGCCGACCGCGTCCGCCTCGTCCGCCTCGCCCGTATCGCCGCCACCAGCGCCCGCGCGATGTGGTAGACCGACCGTCGACGCGTAGCGTCGCGGCTACTTTCTGAAACCGCCACCCGTTCGGTCAGCGCACCTTCACCGTCGCCAGCGCGATCGCCGCCAGCAGCACCGTCACCAGCCAGAACCGCACCACCGTCTGCTGCTCGGTCCAGCCCGACAGATGGAAGTGGTGGTGGATCGGCGCGCACCGGAACACCCGCCGGCCCCGCGTCAGCTTGAAGTACCCGACCTGGATCAAGACGCTCAACGCCTCGAGCACGAACACCCCGCCGATGACTAGCAGCAGCAGTTCCTGCCGGATCACCACCGCGAGGTAGCCCAGCAGCGCGCCCAGCGGCAGCGACCCGGTGTCGCCCATGAACACCTGCGCCGGCGAGCAGTTGAACCACAGGAACCCCAGGCACGCCCCCACCATCGCCCCCGCCACGACCGCCAGCTCGTCGCTCAGCGGGATGTGCGGCACCAGCAGATACTTCGCCAGCACAAAGTCCTCGTGCGCATACCCCGCGATCAGGCACAGCACCAGGAACGCGAAGGCGACGACGACCATGATCCCGCTCGCCAGCCCGTCCATCCCGTCGGTGAGGTTCACCGCGTTCGACGAGCCGACGATCACCAACACCGCGACGAGCACGAACACCACCTCGGGCAGCACGATCAGGTCCGGGCTGACCACGAAGTCCCCCGCCTCGCGGACCCAGGTGCGCAGCCCCGGGATCGTGAGGCTGCGGGCCATGTCGGTGTACTCCTGCCCGGTGCCGGGGATGAACTTGTCCGCCCCGTACCGCCCGATGAACACCGCCAGGATCACCGCCAACGCGACCTGGAACAGCAGCTTTTCCCACGACCGCAACCCCTGCCGGCCCGCCTTCCGCCGCGCCGCGGTGAGCTTCAGCCAGTCGTCCACCAGCCCCAGCAGGAACATCCCCACCAGGCACACCAGCGCCATCCGGACGTAGTAGCTGCCCAGGTCCGCCAGCAGCAGCGTCGACGCGAAGATCGCCCCGGCGATGAGGATGCCGCCCATCGTCGGCGTGTTGCTCTTGGCCCGCATCAGCTCGTTGACGTCCGCCCGGCCGAAGTCCGGGTTGTCGCCGATCTTCTTGGCGACCAGCCACCCGATCGTCCGCCGGCCGAACCCGACCACCAACGCAAACGCCACGATGATCGACAGCACCGCCCGGAACTCGATCCAGCGGAACACGCCCAGCGCGCCGAGCCACCGGCTGGCGTTGATCAGGTCCGCGAAGGTGTCCACAAGGAAGTACAGCAAGGTCGGGCCAAATCAATGTCGTGTAGCGGGCGGACTTGTCCGCCCGGCCTGGGGACTCAGAGAATATCGTCCACCGCCCCGCTCCCGAACCGCTTTTCGATCGCCGGCAGCAGCCGCTCCAGCCGCATCCCCCGCGACCCCTTGAGCAGCACCGTATCACCTTCACGCAGCAGCCCCGCCACCACCCCCGGCAGCGCGTCGTGCCACGGGCCGACGACGTGGACTTGGCCCTCGTCGCGGCTCTTCTCGCGGTACACCGGGTGGTCGCTCGCGGCGGCGGCCTCGGCGAAGGCCTGGCCGATCAGCACGATCACCCGCGTCGGGTCGCCGGGCCGCAGTTCCGCCGCCGCCGCCTCGGCGACCACGCGGTGGCGGTCGCCGCTTACGGCCCCGAGCTCGAACATGTCGCCCAGCACCAGCACCCGCCGACTCCCCCGCGTCGCGGCCAGACGGCGGGCCGTGTCCAGCGCGTGCCGCATCGATGTGGGGTTGGCGTTGTACGCGTCGTTCAACACGACGACCGACCCGAAGCCCAGCGGCTGGCTCCGGCCCTCGGGCGGCGTCGCGGTCCGCAGAGCGTCACGGGCCGCCGCGGGGTTCACGCCGAACTCCTCGGCCACGGCCAGCGCCACCGCCGCGTTGATCCGGTTGTGCTCGCCCGGCAACGGGAAGCCCGCCGGCACCACGTCGGCCCGCGACAGCACGACCTTCCGCACCCCCTTGGCCGGCGGCTGCGCCGCGAGCGCCAGCCGGCCGCCGAGGCTGGTCACGATCAAAGTCCCGCCGGGCCGGACGAAGCGGATGACCTTGGCCTCTTCGCGCACGACGCCTGCCAGGTCGCCGAAGCCCTCGAGGTGTTCTTCGCCGAGGCTGGTGATCACCGCGACGTCGGGCCAGACGATGGCGGAAAGCGCCGCGATCTCGCCGGGCCGGTTCGTACCGACCTCACAGGCGACGAAGCGGCGGGTCGGGTCGGCCGCTAGCAGCGTCAGCGGCACGCCGAGGTGGTTGTTGAAGCTCTTGGGCGACTGGGTGCCCGCGACCCCGCAGGTGGTCAAGACATGATGGATCAGGTGCCGGGTCGTGGTCTTGCCGTTGGACCCGCTGACGGAGATCACCCGGCAATCATGCTCGGTGAGGACGTTGCGGTACGCCGCGGCGAGTTGCTGCAACGCGACAACCGTGTCGTCCACCGCGAGCCGCGGGCGCGAGCCCGCGGCCGACGGGCCGGCGCCCGCGGCTTCCGTGATCGCGACCGAAGCGCCGGCGTCGAACGCGGTGTCGACGAAGTCGTGCCCGTCGTGGTTCTCGCCGCGCACCGCGAGGTAGGCCTGCCCGGGCCGCAGCGTCCGCGTGTCGTGCGAAAGACCCGCGGCGGCGGCCGCCGGGTCGTCGGGCTCCGTTAACCACCGCCCCCCGGTGACCCGCCGCAGGTTGTCCAACGCCCAGAACCCGCTCATACCCCGGCCCGCGTGGCGTCGTAGTCGCGCAGCGCCGCCGCGGCCTGCTCGCGGTCGTCGAAATGGATTTTTTCGGTGCCGAGGATTTGGTAGTCCTCGTGGCCCTTGCCGGCGATGAGCACGGTGTCGCCGGGGGTCGCCGCGTGGACCGCGGCGCGGATCGCGGCGGACCGGTCGATCTCGACCGCGACCGCGTCGTCGGCGCCGGCCAGGGCGTCGTCGAGGATGCGCTGCGGGTCTTCGGTGCGGGGGTTGTCGGAGGTGAGTACGGCGTGGTCCGCTAAGCCGCAAGCGGCTTTCGCCATCAGCGGGCGCTTGGTGCGGTCGCGGTCGCCGCCGCAGCCGAAGACGACGATCAGGCGGTGGCCGTCGGGCACCAGCGGCCGCAGCGCCCGCAGCACGTTCTCCAACGCGTCGGGGGTG
>JBCCRT010000032.1:0-23208 GCA_039201235.1 Planctomycetota bacterium | reverse complement strand
CTACGTCGTCGAGTCCACCGGCTTCTTCACCGACTACGACGGCGCCGCCAAGCACGTCGCCGCCGGCGCGAAGAAGGCGGTCATCTCCGCCCCGACCAAGAGCCCCGACCAGGTGCCCACCATCGTCATGGGCGTCAACGAAGACAGCCTCGACGCGTCCAAGACCGTCGTGTCCAACGCCTCGTGCACGACCAACTGCCTGGCGCCGATCGCCAAGGTCGTCGACGACGAGTTCGGCATCGTTAAGGGGCTGATGACCACGGTCCACGCGATCACCGCCACCCAGCCGACGCAGGACGGCCCGAGCAAGAAGGACTGGCGCGGCGGCCGGGCCGCCGGGGTCAACTGCATCCCCGCCAGCACCGGCGCCGCCAAGGCCGTCGGCCTCGCGCTGCCGCAGCTGCGGGGCAAGCTCACCGGCATGGCCTTCCGCATGCCGACCATCGACGTCTCGGTCGTCGACCTCACCGTCGTCACCGACAAGGCCACGTCTTACGACGAGATCTCCGCCAAGATGAAGGCCGCCGCCGAGGGCCCGATGAAGGGCTACCTTGGCTGGACCGACGAGCAGGTCGTCTCGACCGACTTCATCCACGACCCGCACAGCTCGACCTTTGACCACGGCGCGGGCATCGAGCTGGATAGCAACTTCTTCAAGCTCGTCAGCTGGTACGACAACGAGTGGGGCTACTCCAGTCGCGTCGTCGACCTGCTGCAATACATGGCGAAGCAGGACGGGATCGGCTGAGAAGCCGCGGCGTTATATTGATTCAACTCCGAAGCCCACGTTCGCCGAACGTGGGCTTCTTTGATCGGACACGCCGCAGGAGATTTGACCCATGGCTTCACCCGACGATCGGCGGTACCTCGGCTCGCACGAGTGGCACAAGGCCGAGGGCGACCTGATCGCCATCGGCGTCAGCGCGTTCGCGGTCGAGGAACTCACCGACGTGACCTACCTCGAGGTGACCGTCGAGGACGGGCCGATCGCTGCGGGCGAGGTGTTCGGCGAGATAGAGTCGGTCAAAGCCACCAGCGAGCTGTACTGCGGCGTCGACGGCGAGGTCGTCGAGGTCAACGCGGCGGTGATCGACAACCCGGCGACGGTCAACGACGACCCGTACGGCGCGGGCTGGATCGTGAAGGTCCGGCCGAGCGACCCGGGCCAGGTCGAGGGGCTGCTGTCGGCCGCAGAGTACGACACTCGGCAGGGCTGAGCGGCGATCCGACGCGGGGCTTTGCGTGAGGTGAGCGTCGCGTTAGGATGCGCAGCGGAGACGCGGCCTGCGTCGGCACGGGTGTTCGGAGCGGACTGGGCATGATCGTCGACCTGCACACGCGGATCTGGGACCGGCCCGAGGCGATGGGGGCATCCGCGGCGGCGACGGTGCGTCGCCGGCGGGGCGAGCCGTGGGAGTCGGTCGACGCGTCGGACGCGGCCCACGCGGCGGCGACCGAGCCGGTGGCGGTGGCGGCGGTGCTGGGGTTCGAGAGCGGGCTGCTGGAGGCGTCGATCGACGCCGAGGCGGTGGCCGAGGCGGTCGCGGCCCGGCCCGGCCGGCGGGTCGGCTTCGTGGGGATCGACCCCACGCTGGGCAAGGCGGTGGCCCGGCTGGAGGCGGCCCTCGACGCCGGGCTGGTCGGCGTGACGGTGAGCCCGGCCGCGGCGGGGTTCCACCCGGCCGACACCCGCGCGATGGAGCTGTACGAGGCCGCCGCCGCCCGCGGCGTGCCCGTGCTGATCGAGACCAACGCCAAGCTGGCCCGTGAGGTACGGCTCGAGTTCGCCGTGCCGTACCTGCTCGACGAGGTCGCCCGCAGCTTCCCCGACCTCAAGATCGTCGTCTCGAGCTTCGGCCTGCCGTGGATCGACCAGGGCGTCGCCCTGCTCGCCAAGCACCCCAACGTCTACGCCGAGGTCTCGGGCCTCGTCGTGCGGTCGTGGCAGCTCTACAACGCGATGGTGCAGGCGTACCAGTCGGGTGTCATGGGGCAGGTGCTCTTCGGCAGCGGGTTCCCGTTCTGCGACCCGCCGGCGGCGATCAAAACGCTCTACTCGGTCAACACGACCAGCCAGGGCACGCCGCTGCCGAGTGTGCCGCGGGAGCAGCTGCGGACGGTGGTCGAACGCGACACGCTGGCGGAGCTGGGCATCGCCCGGCCGGCTCACGACAGCGATGAAGCCGCGGCCAAATCCTCGGAAAACGATACCGAGCCCGAGCAGGTTGTTGCGGCCGCGCCGCGGGGGAGTGAGGCGGGTTGATCGTCCAGCGTCGGCGGCGAGTGACGGGCGGGGCGGGCTTCGTCTTGGCGGCCCTCGCCGGCCTTGCCGGTGTACTCGCGGGCTGCTCCCGACCGATCCTGCTCGACGAGGGCGAGCTACGCCTGACCCGCCGCGACGCCGACCCGCAACGCTCCGCCCCGGTCGTGCTCTTCGACGACCGCACCACGGCCCTCTACCGCTTCCGCGACCTCAACGACGTCACGATCCTGTTCATCCAGGGCCCGGCCGACCGGCCGCGGCGGGTGACGGCCCTGAACCTGTTCTGGAAGCCCTCGGCCGGGGCGACGCCGGTGGACCGCACCGCGACGAACACCGCGATCCGCTGCCTCGCCTTCCGCGACTCGCCGGACCAGCGTGACGCCGTCGGCGTCTACGGCGGGGCCGGCTTCATGCGGCTGCACAGCGACCCCGCGCTGGGCCGGATCACCGGCACGCTGCTGGAGTCCGACGTCCGCCTGGTCGACCGCTCGGCCGGCTTCGTCGACGGCTGGGGCCGGGCCGCCGTCTCGGGCACCTTCACCGCCGAGCGCGACGACGCCGCGGTGACCACGATCTTGCGCGGCCTGCACCCGCGGCTGGAAGAACGATTGGGCTACCCCCGGCTGGTGCGGGGTGGATTCGGCACGGCCGACGAAGAAAACAGGGGCTAAGCACGATGCAGATGCGACGGAGACGACGGGTTCGGGCTGCGACGACCGGGCTGGCGACGGCGGCGGTGCTGTCATTAATTGTGCCAGTCTGGGCGCTGGGCCAAGACGCCGGGTCCGCGCCGGAAGCGGCGGCCGAAGCCAAGGCCTCGTGGTGGGAATCGTCGCAGCAGGGGCTGGAGGACACGTTCGCGGCGGTGAACGAGTGGCTGGTCCCGGTGCTGTTTTTCGACGTGGGGTTCGGCTTGTTCGACCCGTCTCCCGAAGCGGTCGAAACGGGTCTCGTCCAAGCACGGGCGGAACTCGCGGCGCTCGAGGCCGCTCCGAGCCAGCCGGACGACGACGCGCGGCGGGCGCTGCGGCTGGCGGGGCAGAAGGTCGCCACGCTGGAATCCCAGGCCGCGGCGTTGGCCGAGGGCACGCGGGTCTACGGCCTGCCGCTGATCGTCGTGTTTCTGCTGCTCGGCGGCGTGTTCTTTACCCTGCGTTTCGGGTTCGTCAACCTGCGGCTGTTCGGCCACAGCGTCGCGGTCATCCGCGGGCGGTACGACAACCCGAACGACCACGGCGAGGTCTCGCACTTCCAGGCGCTCACCGCGGCGCTCTCGGCGACGGTCGGGCTGGGCAACATCGCCGGCGTGGCGATCGCGATCAGCCAGGGCGGGGCGGGCGCGGTGTTCTGGATGTGGTTCGTCGCGTTCTTCGGGATGTCGAGCAAGTTCAGCTCCTGCACGCTCGCGCAGATGTACCGGCGGATCAGCGACGAACGCGGCGGCGGACCCGACGGTAAAAAACGTGAGCATGTCCTCGGCGGGCCGATGCTATACCTGGCCGAGGGCATGAAGGACGTCTGCGGCAAGACGGTCGGCACCCCGCTGGGCAAGGTGCTGGCGGTCATGTTCGCGGTCTTCGCCATCGGGGGTTCGCTGGGCGGCGGCAACCTGTTCCAGGGCAACCAGACGTTCGCGATCGTCGGCGACGTGGTGTTCAACCAGACGATCGAGGGCGAGGACGCGCTGCTTCAACGTGTCGAGGGCGGCGACGCCTCGGCGGCCCGCGAGCTGCGTGAACTGCGGGCCGAGGCGGTGGCCGAGCAGCAGCGGCTGAAGGAAAAATACGATTGGGTCGGCGGCCTGATCATGGCGGTGCTGGTCGGTGCCGTGATCGTTGGCGGTATCCGGCGGATCGGCGAGGTGACGAGCAAGCTCGTGCCGACGATGTGCGTGTTCTACGTCGGGGTGTGCGGCGTGATCGTGCTGTTTAACTTCGGTCAGGTGCCGACGCTGCTGGGGGACATCGTGGCCGGAGCGTTCAGCGGCGAGGCGATGGCGTGGGGCGGGCTGATGGGCGTGTTGGTGATCGGCGTGAAGCGCGGCGCGTTCTCGAACGAGGCGGGCCTGGGCTCGGCCGCGATCGCCCACTCGGCGGCGAAGACCGACGAGCCGGTCCGCGAGGGCGTGGTCGCCATGATCGGGCCGTTCATCGACACGATCGTGGTCTGCACGATGACGGCCTTGGCGATCCTCATCACCGGGGCGCACCTCGAGGGCTCCGCCGGCGGGTTCACCAACGAGGGCGTGGGCATCACCGCGTCGGCGTTCAGCTCGCTCGCGCCGTGGCTGACCGTCGCGCTGATGGCGGCGGTGTTCGTCTTCGCCTACTCGACGATGATCTCGTGGAGCTACTACGGCGAGCGGGCCAGCGAGTACCTGTTCGGGGGTTACGGCATCTGGCCGTTCCGGGCGGTGTTCCTGCTGTTCGTCTTCGCGTCGCCGCTGCTGACGCTGGACAACGTGATCACGTTCACGGACCTGCTGATCCTGTCGATGGCGTACCCGAACATCCTGGGCATGCTGCTGCTGTCGGGCAAGGTCTCGGCCGCGGCGCGGGACTACGCGGGCCGGCTACGTTCCGGGCAGATGAAAACCACCGCCCAGCGGCAGGCCGCGGCGGAGGGTGAACCTTCTATTTGACGCGTCGGTCGATAACGCAAGCCCAAGGTCGTGACGCGTTTGTGCCGATAGAGCATCGCGATGAATGAAGCCGCCGCCGATATCTCTGCGCCCGCCGACCCGGCTGATCCCGCGGTTGCCCTTGGCCCGCTCGCGGCCCGCGGGGCGATCGGGGGGGTGTTCATGGGCCTCGCCAACCTCGTGCCGGGCATCAGCGGGGGGACGATGCTGCTGGCGGCCGGGGTGTATCCGCGGTTCATCACCGCGATCGGCGAGGTGACGACGCTGAAGTTTCGCCGGGCATCGCTGGTGGTGCTGGCGGCGGTGGTGGGGGCGGCGATGCTGGCGATCGTGCTGCTGGCCGGGCCGGTCAAGACGCTGGTGGTCGAGCAGCGGTGGGCGGCGTACAGCCTGTTCATCGGGCTGACGCTGGGCGGCGTGCCGGTGGTTTGGAGGCTGATCACAGCGGGGGGGCGGAAGGCGAACCCGTCGGTCTGGACCGCGTTTGTGGTCGGGCTGATCGGGATGGTCACACTGGCGATCTGGCAATCTTCCGGGGGCGGCGGGGGGATGGAGCGCAGCGGGTTTTTGTTCATGTTGCTAGCAGGGATCGCCGGCGCGTCGGCGATGATCCTGCCGGGGGTCAGCGGCGGGTATCTGCTGCTGGTGCTCGGCGTGTACGTGCCGATCCTCGGGGGGATCGACGCATTCAAGACCGGGCTGGCCGAGGGCGATGTCGAGACGCTCCTGAGCGTCGGGCTGGCCGTCGTGCTGCCCGTGGGCGTGGGCGTGCTGGTCGGCGTGGCGGGGGTGAGCAACCTGCTCAAGTGGCTGTTGAAACGTTACGAGCTGGCGACGCTGGGCCTGCTGCTGGGGCTGCTGATCGGCGCGGTGGCGGGGCTGTGGCCGTTCCAGGAACCGGTCGCGCCCGCGGAGGGGATGGTGGTCAAGAATCAAGTGATCACGCAAGACGCCGACGCCCGGTGGGTCTACGCCGAGAGCGGTGAAGCGCTCGAACGCGAGGACCTGCCGACGACAGGCTTCACGCCGTCGGCCCTACAGGTCGCCGGCTCGATTGGACTACTGGTACTGGGATTAGGCGTCACGCTGCTGATCGACCGCGTCGGCCGGGAGAAGCCGGCCGCGTGATCGGTTAGTTTGGCGGTACTGCGTGCGGGCGTTTCGCGCGGCCGGGGTCGAGGGACGACGAGCGATGAACGTGTTGGTGACGGGCGGGGCGGGCTACATCGGGTCGCACGCCGTGCTGCGTCTGCTTGAAGACGGGCACCGGGTGACAGTGCTGGACAGCCTCTGCCGCGGCCACGCCGCGGCGGTGCCGGAGGGGGTGGCACTGGTCCAGGCTGACCTGCGGCAGCGTGACGAGATCGAGGCGGCGCTACGCGATCACGCGATCGACGCGGTGATGAACTTCGCCGCGCTGACCTACGTCGGCGAGTCGGTCGGCGAGCCGCTGCGTTACTACGAGAACAACACCGCCGGCGTGCTGAGCCTGCTGCGGGCGATGCAGCGGGCCGGGGTCAAGACGTTCGTCCAGTCGTCCACCGCCGCGACCTACGGCGAGCCCGAGACGATGCCGATCACCGAGGACACCCCGCAGCGGCCGATCAACCCGTACGGCTCGTCGAAGCTCATGGTCGAACGCATCCTCGCCGACCACGCCGCCGCCGACCCGACGTTCGCCTACGCCGCGCTGCGCTACTTCAACGTCGCCGGCTCCGACCCGCGCGGCCGCGTCGGCGAAGACCACGACCCCGAGACCCACCTGATCCCCTGCGTGATCGAAGCCGCCCTCGGCCGACGCGACAAGGCCACCATCTTCGGCGACGACTACCCCACGCCCGACGGCACCTGCATCCGCGACTACGTCCACGTCTGCGACCTCGTCGACGCCCACGCCGTGGTCATGAATGCCCTGAAACCCGGCGACCGACGCGTCTACAACCTCGGCATCGGCAACGGCATCTCGGTCAAGCAGATCATCGACGCGGTCCGCCATGTCACCGGCGCCGACTTCCCCGTCAAGGTCGGCCCCCGCCGCCCCGGCGACCCGCCTTCGCTCTATGCCGACCCCCGCAAGATCGAAGGCGAACTCGGCTGGCGGGCCAAAATCACCGACGTCCAGACCATGGTCGCCGACGCCCACGCCTGGCTCAGAGACCACCCCGACGGCTACCGCGGCTGACCGGCGACGTTGGGCCGGCCCGCGTTCGCCGACCACTACTCATGCCGCTAATATCTGGTCAGGTCAATCCCGGGTGCTTCCGGGGGCTTCTGGATACTTCCGGGGGCGACCGACCGGGTAGCTCAATCGGTAGAGCATCGGCCTTTTAAGCCGCTGGTTCTGGGTTCGAGTCCCAGCCCGGTCATTGAGCAGGAAGCGGGCGGCTTCCTCCGGAGCGAGGATGTGGGGAGTCGATTTACGTGCGGTGGTTCGATTCAGAATTGGTGGTATTCCGCGACGCGTCCGGCGAATCTGCTCCCGCCCGCGGTGGCTCGCCATCGACGGCAACGGCAAGCGGGACCTGCCCACGGTCATACGGCTCTGCCGCCACGTCGAGCCGTTCGACCTGTACTGGTTCGAGGAGCCGCTGTGGTGCAAAGACGTAGCCGGCGGTGAAGTGCCCGAGGGCTTCGACCTCGAGACCCAGTGGTGGTTCGAGAACCACCCGGGCTGTATCGCCGACGGGGCCGACGACCGGCTCACCGACAACCTCCGCCGCAACGATGACGAACGCCGCATCCGCGACCGGTACAACGCCTGGACGCAGTACGGCATCGTCCGCAACCAGGCGATCACCGCCACGGTGCTGCCCCCCGCTGACGCCGTGCGTTACCTCCACCTCGCCGAACGGGCGTGGGCCTTCGCGGCCAACCGGGGCCGAAAGCGACGCCGTGGACACCGCCCACCTGACCCGGCGGGTCGAAGCCCTGCTCGGTCGACAAGAATCGGTCGACGCGCCCTTGTCGGGCTACTTCCTCGAGGACGGCGGCCAGGACCCCGATGCCCTCGCCCGCGGCATGTACGTCGACAACCCCTTCTTCAAGCAGCCGTAGTGGCTCAGCGCCGGGCTCAGAGAGAATTACGGGCAGTGGAAGCAACTTCATGGACGACGTGATGTTCAGTACCTTCCGGACCGACCACATTGACTTTGCCCAAAGCGCGCTGCGGTCTATCCATATGCCTCTAGATTTGTCTAGACATTTAATACCTCTTTAATCTACTCTTCACAATCCTGTGACAAACCAAGTTTAGTTTCGGCTCCAGCGATATGTGCTGGCCACGTCTGACCAGCTCTCCCGTAATGATTCGATACGCTGCACCAGCGTTTTGTTGCAGCAGGACTTTCTATTGAACTTTTGGGATCGAAAGGGATGACGATGTGGAAGCAATGTAAAAAATGGGGTGCCGGTCTTGTGGTGTTGGCTTGTACAGTGGGCTCGGCTCATGCAGAACATCCAACGGGGACGTCGGATGAGCCATTGCGGGTGATGCTGATCCCCGCGGACACCGGTGCGGACACCACCAAGAACGATTTTCAGCCTATTTTTAACGCGATTACCGATAACTACGGTCTGTACTTCGACCTGCGGGTCGGCAGTTCATATGCTGCGGTGGTGGAAGGTATGGAAAGCGGTGTCGTGGACATCGCTTTCCTCGGCGCGGTGACCTTGCACCAAGCCAAAGAGCGTGACGCAGCAGAACTGCTCGCGGTGTCGGTGAAGAAAGGGTCGAGCTCCTACTACTCGGGCATCTTCGTCCGTAGAGGCTCGGGCATCACAACCCTGGACGGGCTCAAGGGCAAAGCGGTTTCGTTCGGCGATGTGAATTCGACCTCGAGCTTCAATTTCCCCGTGGCCATGCTCTTGGCCGGTGGCGTGGACCCGGTGAAGGACCTCTCAAACGTCTATATCACCGGCAGCCACTCCAACTCCATTGCCGCTCTGGTTGAGGATCAGGTCGATGCTTGTGCCTGCTCGTTCAACGCCTACGAAAAGGCCGTGAAGAACGGCATCATCGATCCGGCCGTGATCGTGCCGCTCATGAAGTCGGACCCGATCCCCAACCCTCCCCTGGCGATGCACCCCGACCTTGATCCGAAGGTCAAGGCCACATTGATCCAAGCTTTCGAAAACATCCACGAGACCCCGGGTGTGACGCCCGAGATGATCCGCGGTTACGGCGGTAAGAAGTACGACCGCTACGACACTACTTTCCCGCAGGAAGCTTTTGACGAAGCGATGACCAAGCTCGCCGCGGTCACCGATCAACTCAAGGCCGAGATGTTGGAGAAAGCCGGCAACAACTAATCGCCACGACGTAGTTCACCCGCATGCGAGAAGGGCCGTGTAGATCCAAAGCATCTTCTGCGGCGGGCGACCGCCGTGGAAGGTTTCCGCCTCGATGACGAGTCGGGCTTGTGCGAAAGTTGTTGGAATAAGGACATCCGATGCTTGAGCTCCGTGACATTGACAAGGTTTACGAATCGCGTCAAGGCCGGGTGACCGCTGTGGAAGGCGTGAGCCTGAAGTTGGAGAAGGGGGAGTTCTGTGTATTACTCGGGCCCTCGGGGGCGGGTAAGTCGACCGTGCTGCGCGTGATCAACGGGATGACACAGGCGTCCCGCGGCGAAGTCGCGTTCGATGGCGAGCCGGTGGTCCGCCGCAACCGCCGCTCGATGCAGAACCGCATCGGTACGATCCACCAGCAGTTTTTTCTGGTGCCTCGCCTCAGCGTGCTGGACAACGTGTTGTCGGGGATCCTCCCGAAACTCGGCTTCATCCGGTCGATGCTCAAGCTCTTTGCTTCGGCGGACCGCAAGCGGGCTTGCGAGTTAATCGGCCGGGTCGAGCTCAGTGAGTCGCAGCTCTACCAGAAAGCGGGCAGGCTGTCGGGCGGCCAGCAGCAGCGGGTGGCGATCGCCCGGGCTTTCATCCGCAACCCCGACCTGGTTCTAGCGGACGAACCGGTCGCGAGCCTCGACCCGTCGACCAGCCGCGGCATCCTCCGCCTATTGCGGGGGGCGGCCCACGAAACCGGAGCGACAGTGTTGTGCAGCTTGCATCAGGTCGATTTGGCCCACGAGTTTGCCGACCGTATTGTCGCGATGCGCCAGGGCAAGCTGGTGTTCGACGGCAGGCCCAACGAGCTCGACGAAGCTATGCTCGCCCACATCTACGACGGCACGCCGACATCAAGCCATTCGGCCGCGGCGCCCGAGCCCGCGCCGCGTGAGGATCAGTCGGTGCCGATGCCCGGCCTGGAAGTGGCCCCCGCGTGAGGCAAGTCTCTCTTACCCATCCCGTAACGGCCAAACCACCCGCGGAGTGGAAGCTGCGCCAGCCCTATTCAAAGCAGCTGATCTTTGGCTTACTTGTGGGTTTTGTCGTGCTCGGCTGGTCGTTTCAGAATGTCGAGCTCGACCGCGGCGTGAAGGAAATGCTACAAGCCATGGGCTACAGCGTCGGTCTCGCTGAGACTTCACAGGTCGCCACCGGCGCGACAAATTACGTCGAAAAAGGTTGGCCGTTGGTCCTATCCAAGGAAACACCGGTCTTGCGTTTGGAAGATTTCGATCGCAACAACCTGCCGTGGCTCAGCCACCTCGAAACGCGGACGGAGATCGAGCCGGAGTTTGACACCGACGCGATGCAGATGATCAACCATGAGGTCACCACCGAGTACCTGGTCCAACCCATCGGATACCTCGGCCGGGTCGCCGTGCTCATGATCGAGACGATCGAGATGGCGTTTTGGGGCACGGTGATCGCGGTCTTGGTGGCGATCCCGTTGACGTTTTTCGGCGCTAAAAACTACACGCCGTGGATCGGGCTGTACCACCTGTCGCGGGGGGTCTGCAGCTTCAACCGCGCGATGCCTGAACTGATCACCGCGTTGTTCTTCGTGCTGATGTTCGGGTTCGGACCGATCGCGGGCATGGTCGCGCTGGGGCTGCACACCAGCGGGCTGCTCGGCAAGTTTTTTGCCGACGACATCGAGAACGCCGACCCCGGCCCGCAGATGGCCCTCGCGTCGACCGGGGCGGGCAAGCTCAAGGTCATCCGTTTTGCGGTCTTGCCACAGGTTTTACCTCAGTACGTGGCCTACGTGCAATACATCCTCGAACGCAACGTCCGCACCGCGACGGTGCTCGGCATTGTTGGGGCGGGGGGCATCGGGCTGGAGCTCAAGGGCCGGTGGGACATGTTCGCCTACGGCCACGTCACCACGATCCTGCTGGCGATCTTTTTGACCGTGTATCTGCTCGAATGCCTGAGCCAGTATTTCCGTAAACGCCTCATCGACACCGACTGAACCTCCTGTGCCTATGAAAACCGCAAGCCTCGAATCCCTTGAAGAGCGTTTGGTGCGGTGGCCCGATGCCACGGCAGCGCCACGACTGGTCTTGTTCGATATCGACCGCACGCTGCTCGATTCCTGCGGGGGCAACCTCCGGGCGATGAGCCGCGCGGGGGAAACGGTGTTTGGTGAACGTTTCGATCTCGAAGGGATCGATCGCTCGGGCCGGCTGGACTCACATATTGTGATGGATGCGGCGTCTCGTATCGGAGTACCGTTAACCCCCGAGCGATTCAACGGGTTCCGTGACCGGTACGCGATCGAGCTGCAGAGCGAATTGGACGGCCAGCGGGTCATGCCCGGCGCTGTCGCGTATGTCGAGCGGCTTGCGGCGATCGAGAACGTGACGCTGGGTTTGGTGACGGGCAACTTCGCCGGTGCCGCGGCCGTGAAAATCCCTGCCATCGGTTTAGATTTCGCGTTGTTTACCGCCAACGGTTTCGGGGATACGGGTAAGCGCCGGGCGGACTTGGTCGCCATAGCCCGCCTGGGTTGCCCCCAAGCGTCGATCGAATCGACCCTGATCATCGGAGACACGCCGCGCGACATCGAGTGTGCCCGGGCCAACGGCTGCCCGAGCCTGATCGTGGCTACCGGGGACTTTGATGCGGATCAGCTTCGGGAGGCGGGGGCCCGAGACGCGGTGAGCGATCTGACTTCACCGGAAGCCACGCGGTTTATGGACCTGTTTCTGCGGGGCAAGGAGGCCGACGCGTGACCAAGAAACCCTTTTCACCGACGAACATCGACGAAGATCTCCCGCAGAAGCAAGCGCGTTACGAAACGATAGCAGCGGTGCTCCGTGAAGAAGTAGTCGGCAAGCACAAGCCCGGCGATTTTCTCGAGACCGAGTCGAACCTGGCCGAGCGTTTCGGGGTGAACCGCCACACGATCCGTCGGGCGATCGATGAGTTGGTCGCCGAAGACTTGGTCTGGCGGCAGCAGGGGCGGGGCACGCTGGTGCTCCAGCCGCCGATGGATTACCAGATCCACAGCCAGACCCGGTTCACCGAAACCGTGACATCGCTGGGGCACCAGGCCCGCTCGATCGTCATCGGCCGGCGCATGACCGGGGCGTCGGAGGGCGTGGCCCGGTGGTTGCGGATCGAGCTGCTCAGCCGGGTGGTCCAACTCGACGCGCTGCGGTTGGTGAACGATCAGCCGGTGTTGCTGACTACCCACTTCCTCGCCGCCAACCCTTACGAGCCGCTGTACCTGGAGTACGACGGCGGATCGTTGCACGGCGCGTTGCGCGAGACATTCGGCGTCGAGCTCAAGCGTATGGAAAGCTTGATCACCGCGCGGCTGCCGCTGGATGAAGACGCGGTGGCCCTGCGGCTGTCGCCCCGTCAGCCGATCTTGCGGGTTAAAAGCCTGAATGTCGAGGTGAACACCGGCCAGCCGGTGGAGTATGTGATTTCGCGATTCCGGGCGGACAGCGTGCAGCTGAAGGTGGAGCCGTGAGCTTACTTCCTGACCCGACGACCGAGGAACCCGTGGAACGCTCGCGCTGGGCGGTGGCGTTGCTGCGCGTCGAGGAATCACGCGTGATCGCCTTGGCCGAAACACTGGCAGAACAACACGCCGTCCGTATGAAGCGTGTGCCGAAAGCAGGGCTGGCGATGATGCGGCTGCGCGACTCGGTTAAGAGCCAAGCCTTCAACCTCGGCGAGATCCCGCTGTCCTCGGCCCACGTGGTGTTCACCGACCCCCACGGTACTGAGCACGAAGGCGGCTGCCAGATCATGCGCGACCACGAGGGGTTGGCCGTGGCGATCGCGGTTTGTGACGGCGTGTTGGCGGCGGGCGTGAAAGGGGCGGCCGAGGTGCTAGCCCTGGTCCGCGAAGGGTTGGCGTCGCTCCGAAACGAAACGGCAGTGCGTCGCGGTATGCGTGAACGCAGCCGGGTGTCGTTTGCCCTCATGAGCCAGGAAGACGGATCCGGTGGCGCGGGAAGCGGGGGCGATTCGTGATTACGCTCGACCCAATCTGGCAGCCCCCGCTCCAACAACGTGTCTACCGTGCACTCCTGCGAGCCCACAGCTTCCCGGGGCGGGTGATCGGTCTGCCCGCCGAACTGGATGATCAACCCGCCACGCTGGCGGTGCTCGCGACGCTGTTGGATACCAGCACCTCGTTTTGTGATGCCGACGGCCTGGTCCGCCCGGAGAAGCAGCTTTGTCTCGAAGCCCCGTCGGCGTCGGCCGGTGAAGCGGATTTTGTTTTGTTCCAAGCCGATTTAGCGCCGCCCGTCGGGTTTACGCCTCGTCTTGGCACTGTTTATCAGCCGCAGGAAGGGGCGACGCTCGTGCTTCATGGGGAGTCGATCCGCGGAGGCCAATCCTGTTTCGAGTTGGCCGGCCCGGGTATCCAAGCGACCCAAACCCTACGCCTCTCTGGATTCGACACGGCTTGGTTCGCCCAGCGGGAGCACTGGGTCTCGGCCTACCCCACCGGAGTCGATCTGATCCTTTGCGACGCCAGGCACATCACCGCGATCCCCCGCACCACGGCGATGCGCCGACGGCCCGAAGGGACGGAGTCGGGAGGCAGGCGGGCATGAGTTACGTAGCCATCAAGGGCGGCGAAATTGCGATCCGCGAAGCGGCGGAGTTGCTGCAGGTCTTGCGGACGCGTGGCGGTGAACAAGGGGAGACACCGCTGTCACCACAAGCCATTGAACATCAGCTCCACTTCCTGCACAACCAGGTGATGAGTGAAGGCGGGCTCTACGACCCGCAGCTCGCGTCGTTGGCGGTCAAGCAGTCGCTGGGCGATCCGATGGAAGCGGCGTTCCTGCTACGGGCTTCACGCTCAACCCGACCGCGCATCGGCCACACGCCGGTGATCGACACACGGAAGATGCGGCTCATCCGCCGGATCAGCTCGGCGTTCAAGGACATCCCCGGCGGACAGATGCTCGGCCCCACCCCCGACTACACCCAACGGTTGTTCAACTGGGCGTTGCTCGACGAGTCTGTTCGGTCGTTCCGCAGCAAGCTGGCGCAGTGGGCCGAGCGGCTTGATGCGGATTCCGGGTCGTCGGCCGATGATTCGCCTCTGCCTAAGGTCTTGGATTTCCTGCGTGAGCAGGGCCTGGTCGATGAAGCTTCTGAGCCCTGCGACGAGTCGTTCGACATCACCCGCGAGCCCTTGGTCTTTCCGGTCGATCGTTCGGCCGCACTGGCCACGATGACCCGCGGGCAGCAGGGCGGCATTGTCGCCTTGGCCTACTCGAACATGCGGGGCTACGGCGACGTCCACCCGACCATCGCCGAGCTGCGCGTCGGCTACGTGCCGGTCGAGCTGCCCCACCCCGTCACCGGCGAACCCACGGAAGCGGGCGAGGTGCTGATCACCGAGTGCGAGGTCATCGCGATGTATGAGCGGTCCGACGAAGTCTCGACCCAACGCATCGGCATCGGCGACACGGTTGAGATCGACCCCGAAGACCCGCCGCGTTTCACCCTCGGCTACGGCGCATGCTTCGGTCACAACGAAGCCAAAGCCATCGCGATGGCGATCCTCGACCGCTCGCTGCAGAAGGGTATGCGCGACGGGCCGTCCAACCCTTCGGAAGACCCCGAGTTCGTCCTGCTACACATCGACGGCATCGACGCCATGGGCTTCACCGTCCATTACAAGATGCCGCACTACGTGACGTTCGCTTCGGACCTGGATCGGCTTCGCAAGACGCAACAACAGCACGCCGACAAACGGCAAGCTACCGAAGCCGAATCGGCGGTTGCGGCGGAGGTGGTTGCGCGATGAGTTTGGCCGAACTCCAATCCCCGCAACACCGCGAACACACCTTCGGCCTGATCGACGAGACGGCCAAGCGGGAGATCCGCCGGGCGACACTCAAGGCGGTCTGCGTGCCGGGCTATCAGGTCCCGTTCGCGTCGCGCGAGATGCCGTTGGCCCGCGGGTTCGGCACGGGCGGGCTGCAGCTCACGCTCTCGATGATCGGCGAAGACGACACGCTCAAGATCATCGACCAGGGCTCGGACGAATCCGTCAACGCCTGCAACATGCGTGACCTGATCACCCGCGTCTGCCCCGGCGTCCAACCGACGTTTGAAACGGAAGGAGCCAGCATCGTCCAGACCCGCCACCGCATCCCCGAGACGCCGATGCGTGAAGACCAGACGCTGGTATTCCAAGTGCCTTACCCCGACGCGTTGGTCGTGGTCGAAGCGAATGAAGCCCGCCGCGTGCAGATGCACGGCGAAGCCGACTACGCCCGGCTGTTCGTCAAGCTCTACGAAGACATCGTGCAATACGACGAGATCACCCTCAGCCACCGCTACCCGACCCGCATCCACGGCCACTACATCATCGACCCGTCGCCGATCCCGCGCTACGACGTACCCAAGCTGCATCGATCTGCGCAACTTAATCTATTCGGGGCCGGGCGGGAGAAGAAGATCTACGCCGTCCCGCCGTACACCGACGCGAAGCCGTTGGAGTTCCGGGACGTCAACTTCCGGGTTGAAGACCACCTCGACGACGGCGGACGGCGTTTGACTTGCTGCAAGTGCGGCGCGGGCAACACGTTCCTCGACGAGTTGGTGCTGACCGACGGCACCCGAGCGTACGCCTGCAGCGACACCGAGTATTGCCGCCGTATGGTGATGCAGGCCAAGGCCTCGGGTCAGACGGAAGGCGTTGCCTCATGATTCGCTCGATTGCCGCCCCGACCGATGCTGAGCAAGGCTTTCCGCCTGTGCTCGAAGTCGACGGCCTTACCAAGGTCTACGGGCCGGTCGGCCTACGCACCCTCGAACGCACCGGGCCGGACGCGCCGGGCGGCGGCACGAACATCTGTCCCGACACCGGCAGCGTGGTGGCGCTCAACAACGTCTCACTCAAGCTCTACCCCGGGCAGGCCCTCGCGGTCATCGGCGAGTCGGGTAGCGGCAAGTCCACGTTGCTCAAAACGCTCTACCTCGACGAACCACCCACCGAAGGCTCTGCCTTATTCCGCGGCCCCGGGTTGACCGGCAACACCTGGGACCAGGGGCACGACCTGTTTCTCTTCAACCCGGCCCAGGCCCGCCGCCTCCGCGATCGGCACATCGGCATCGTGCGACAGAACCCCAGGCTGGAATTGAACTTCAACATCTCGGCGGGGGGCAACATCGCCGAGCGCGTCCTCGCCGCGAATGCCGCCGAGTTGCGGGGGCATCCCCACTACGGCGACATCCGGCAACGCGCGATGGACCTATTGAGCGAAACCCGAGTCCCCACCGCCCGCATCGACGAACGCCCCGGGAACTTCTCCGGCGGCATGCAGCAACGCGTCCAGATCGCCAAAGCCCTGGCGATCCAGCCGCCGGTGCTGTTGCTCGACGAAATCACCACCGGTCTCGACCTGTCGGTGCAGGCTCGGATCATCGACCTCATCCTCGACCTCCACGACCGCCTCCAGCCCGCGATCCTTCTGGTGACGCACGACATCAGCGTCGTCCGTACCCTCGCCAGCCAGACCATCGTGATGCGCTACGGCCAGATCGTCGAACAGGGCCTCACCGATCAGGTCCTCGAAGACCCCCAGCACCCCTACACCCAGGAGCTGGTCAACGCCGCGCTATGATGACCCCCGACGTTTATCAAGACCCCCAACCCGTGCTCGAAGTCCGGGGCCTGGCCAAACGGTTCACGCTCCACGAACGACAACGCACCATCCAGGCGTTCGATCGCCTCTCGTTCACCGCCCATACCCACCACCTCGCTGCGATGGTCGGCGCGTCGGGCAGCGGCAAGTCGTCCGCGCTGAAGTGCATCTACCGTACCTACGTCTCCGACCGGGGCGCGATCCTGTATCGGGCGCGAAACGGCAGGACGGTCGACCTCACCGCGGCCGACGAGCAGACCGTCCTCGACTTGCGCAAAGACGAGATCCGTTTCGTGAGTCAGTTTATGAAGTCCCTGCCCCGCAAGACCGCGTTGCAGGTCGTGGCCCGCCCGCTGGTTGAACAGAGCGTTGACCACAACCAAGCGATGCAATATGCCCGAGAGGCGTTGGCGCGTGTGAACCTCCCCGCCCGGCTGTACGAACTCCCGCCCTCCACGTTCTCTGGCGGGGAACGCCAATTGGTCAACCTGGCTCGTGCGCTGGTCGTGCGTCCACGGCTCTTGTTGCTGGATGAGCCGACCGCCAGCCTCGACCCCCGCTCGACCGATCGCCTGGTCGAGATCATCCGCTCGCTCAAGCGGGAGCCCATCGCCATCCTCGCGGTGTTTCACAACCCGCAGATCGTCCGGTCACTCGCCGACTCCACCATCGAGATCGCGGGCGGGATCACCTGGGACCACGCAACCGAAGCTGTGTCGGAGGCAACCGCCCCGGGTTGATCGCCACGAGATGAGCCGTACCACCCTCATCCATCACGCCCGCCTCGTATTACCCGATGAAGTCATCGACGACGGCTCGCTGTTGATCGAAGACGGCACCATCGCTTCGCTCTGCCCCGCCTCCGATATGGCCGATGAACACATCGATGCCCGCGGGCAAGTGCTGATGCCCGGCATGATCGACTTACATTCCGACGCGATCGAATCCGAGATCGAGCCCCGACCCGGCGTGATGCTGCCGACCCCGTTTGCCATCCAGCAGATCGATCGCAGCAGCGCCGCGCTGGGCCTCACCACGGTGTACCATTCGCTGTCTTTTTCCGGTAGAGAGCTCGGCCTCCGTAATGACGAGCTGGCCGCCAGCGTCGCACGGGCCGTCCACGATTTCGCTCAAACACCGAACACTTGTATCGACAACCGGGTTCACGCCCGCTACGAGGTCACCAACGACGCCGCGATTAACGTGCTGCAGCAGCTGCTTCACGAAGATGTGCTGTCGCTGCTTTCGCTGATGGATCATACCCCCGGCCAGGGCCAGTTCCAGACGATGGAGTCGTACCACAACTACCTCGCCAAGCGCTACGCCTACGACGCTGAAGCCCTGGGTACGGTGATCGCTGAGAAGCTGACCGCCGCCGACGGGTCCTGGGAACGAGCTGCGCAGCTGGTCGGATCCGCCAAGCACCACCGCGTCCCGTTGGCCAGCCACGACGACGACTCCGCCCGCCGGGTACAGATGATGGTGGACCTCGGCGTCAGCCTCTGCGAGTTCCCGGTCAACCCCGAAGCGGGCGAGGCAATCAAAGAAGTCGGCGAACATGCCCTCGTCGGGTCCCCCAATGTTTTCCGCGGCGGGAGCCAATCTTCGGGGATGCGGGCGATCGATGCCATCAAAGCCGGCCACGCTGATTGTCTCTGCAGTGACTACGTTCCAAGTACGTTGCTCCCTGCGGCGTGGCGGGTGTGCGAGGACCTTGGCCACTCGCTACCCGAAGCGGTGCGGCTGGTCACCCTAAACCCCGCCGAGGCCGTAGAGCTCCACGACCGCGGCCGTCTCGCCCCGGACCTCCGAGCCGACTTGCTCCTCGTGAACGACGACGGCGAATACCCGGCCGTGACCCACACCTGGTCCCGAGGCCGGTGCACGTTCCGATCCGATACGTAGGGCGTTATCGTGACCGCGGCCAACGCCACCCCGCTCAAGATCGGCCTCGTCACCGACATCCACTACGCCGACACCCCGGCCAACGAGAAGCGCGACACGCGTGCCTCGTTCGATCGAGTCCGTCAAGCAGTCAACGATTTTCAGAAACACAATATCGATGTTGTCGTGTCCCTCGGCGACCTCGTTCACTCCGGTCCAGACGTTCAGGCTGAGCGTTCGTACATGCAGACCATCGTCGGGGAGTTGAGGCGAGTTGATTGCCCGATCTACTTTTGTCTCGGCAACCACTGTGTTGATCGCTTGACAAAGCCCGAAGCCCTCAAGGTCATTAATCAACCCGCCGCCACGTTCGATACCATCCACAACGGTATCCGCCTGCTGGGACTCGATACCTGTTTTAATCTAGACGGATCACCTTATGGCCGACTCAACAGCGACTGGCGTTGCGCAGTGCTTCCCGAGTCCGAATTGAAGCAATTAACACGGAAGCTATCAGCAAAGACAATGCCCACCCTTTTATTTTCGCATCATCGATTAGATGCCGCTAACGATTGGTCATTACAAAACGCTATCCAAGTACGCAACGTGATTGCCGGGTCTAAGCATCTATGTTTAGTTCTACAAGGTCACGCACATGTGGGAGACTGTCGTTTAATCGGTCAGCAAAAATATCTCACGCTTGCACCGATGGTTTCTTCCGATTCTCGATCTAATGCTTACTCGATCCTCCGCATCGCTCAGTCTCGATGTTTTGAATTGCAAGGGTTCTGCAGGCAAGGTTCGTATCATGATTTGATATGAACATGTACCAGACAGGGTGTGGTTTCAGACGGGGTAAAATATTAAATAAGTTTTTAATGGATACGTAAGGTTTAAATTGCGCCGGCGAAGTCACATCATGAACTCGTGCTCGTGACATTCAAGTTACGGAATTTGCCTGCTTGAGATTTCGCCCGCAGGCGATAGCGGGTTTTGTGTTGCGGGCAATCAGACACGCACGCGTTTGGCTAGCAATATCGCGTTAATCGAGTTTTGACTCCATTGGGCGAGATCGCCTGTTTCAATTCGATCGCTTTGACTGACTTTCAGATGGCGTAGAGGGCCAGACTTACTCTGTTGACACCGTCCTGACCCCTACTCCCCTGGCTACCGGCGAATGGCGTATGCCAGCACTTAACGCTTCTGCCGTTTGCCCCGCAAGCTCTCGGCATGGGCACAAGCGCACGTCGCCGGTAAACCCGTCGCGTCCGCCGTCGCCTCCTTGCGGAACGAAGCATCCGCCTCGTCGATCCGTTCGGCCAGCGTGGTCAGCACCGCGTGGACCACTTCGACCACCCCCTCGCGGTTGGCGTGCTTCTTGAGCGTCGAGTGGTTGGGGAGCTTGCTCAACCCGATCGCCTCCCTCACCTCCGCCGATACCGCCAACGGCTCGATCGTCCCGCGGTAGATCGACTCCCGGCAGGTTCGCAGGATCGAGCAGGCCATTGGGTGCGGCTGCGTGAAGTCGTGGCGGCTCTCGAAGCCGGCGTAAACTGGGAGGTGCCGCCGCCCCGCCCCATCGCGACCGCCACCACCTTGAGAATCCGGTCTGGTTGAACGTCCGTGCTCATGCCGACGTTGAAGCGCAACCACCAGGAGGCGTCACGGTGGATTCAACATAGCAGGTCGGATTCGATGGCTTTTCATCAGATGCTATCGGGAATACATGGGAGACAGGTGTTTGTGACGACTGATCGGTTCCTTACCTGCGGTCCGCCCTCGATATACCCCGAACTCTTTCGTGATTATCTGCAAAAAAACCGATCACCATATTTAAAATGATCGGTTTAGGTAGGCGGAGAGGGCGGGATTCGAACCCGCGGTAGGGGAAGTACCCCTACGACGATTTAGCAAACCGTTGCCTTCAGCCACTCGGCCACCTCTCCGGGAAGGTGTGCCCGCGCGGGGCGGGCTGTTTGGCATCATACCGGCAAGACGCCGACGCCAGGGCCAATGCCGATGACTGGACTCGAACCAGTGACCCAGGGCTTATGAATCCCTTGCTCTACCAACTGAGCTACATCGGCGAAGAATCGGGCATTGTAGAGAGGTCGCGGCGGGCTTCAAACCGGGGGGCTGGGCCGGGTCAGGCGTCGAGGCGGTCGACGGCGACGGTCATGGTGTCGAGGGTGGCGTTGCCCCACTGGGTGATGAAGGCGACGTCGGCGGCGTCGCGGCCGTAGGCGACGCAGACCCGGCCGCCGCGGGGACGGTCCTGGGTAGGGTCGAAGGTGTACCACCGGCCGTCGAGGTAGGCCTCGAACCAGGCGTGCTGGTCCATGGGGTCGAGCTCGTGGAGGTAGCCGACAACCATGCGGGCGGGCAGGTCCAGGGTGCGGCAGAGGGCGATGCCGAGGTGGGCGAAGTCACGGCAGACGCCGGTCTTGGCCTCGGCGGTCTGGGCGGCGGAGGTGGAAGCGTCGGACGCGCCGTAGCGGTACTCGAAGTGCTCGTGGATGTGGCGGTCGATCGCGGCGGCCTGGTCGTAGCCGGGCGCGGCGTCGGCGGTGAGCTCGTGGGCCAGCTCGCCGAGTCGGTCGGACTCGCAGTAGCGGCTGGGCAGCAGGTAGCGCAGGGCGAAGCCGGGCAGATCGGGGACCGCGGTCGGCGGTCTTCCGGGGGCGCGGTCGATTTCGGGGCTGACGACCACGTCGTGTTGCACGTCGATTTCGAAGCGACCGACCGGGGCGACGAGGCGTTGGCAGAGGTTGCCGGCCTCGTCCTGGTACTGGCGGGCGGGGACGTGGGGGCGGAGCTCGTAGCGTTCGGCCTCGACCCACTGGCCCTCGCCGCTGCGGGGGCGGAGGATGAGCACCATGGGGGTGGGCTCGTGGGCGGTCATCGCGATGCGGCAGGTGGTGCGGAGTTTCATGGCGGGCCTCGCGTCGCCGCGGTCGGGAGCGGCGGCAAACGGTAAGGTAGGGGTCTTTATCCTGAAGGAGTCCTGAAACATGCCCGTGACGACCGAGATGTTCGACCTCACCGGCCGGGTGGCCCTGGTCACGGGCGGCGGCTCGGGGATCGGTAAGGCGTGCGCCGAGGCGATGGTGCGGCACGGGGCGAAGGTTCTGCTGGGCGGGCGGACGGTCGAGAAGGTCGAGGCGGCGGCGCAGGAGCTCGACGCGATCGGCGACGCCTCGGGCGAGGAGGCGGTGGCGGCGGCGGTGCAGCTCGACGTGTCGTCCGACGCCTCGGCGGCGCACGCGGTGAAGAAGGCGCTCGACCTCTTCGGCGGGCTGCACGTCGTGATCAACTCGGCCGGCGTGATGTGCAAGAAGCCGACGTTCGACCTGACCGCCGACGACGTGAACGGGCTGTACGACATCCACGTCACCGGCGCGCTGCGGGTGGCGCAGGCGGCGGGGCGGGTGTTCCGCGAGCAGCACGACGGCTGCGTGATCAACATCGCGAGCATCAGCAGCTACGTGAGCCTGACCGAGGTGACGGCGTACGCCTGTGCGAAGTCGGCGATGATGGGGCTCACGCACAGCCTCGCCAACGAGTGGGCAAAGCACGGCATCCGCACCAATGGGATCGCGCCGGGGTTCATCCCCACCGACATCAACCGCAAGATGATCGAGGGGACGGACCGCGGCCGGCGGATTTTGGAGCACACGCCGATGGCGCGGTTCGGCGAGGGCGGCGAGATCGCGGGGGCGGCGGTGTACCTCGCCAGCCCGGCGGCGTCGTTCGTCAACGGGGTCACGATCCCGGTCGACGGCGGGTACTTGGCGTGCGGGATCGGGGACAGCGTCGCGCCGTGGGAGGCCGAGGGCTGAGTTGTGGTGGACGAAGGATTCACGAGTTTTCGGCGGGTTGTCCGATGATGGGTGGGCCGCAGGGACGCGGCGATCGGCGACAAACCCTGCGTCGGGCCCGGGTTGGGGCGGACGCGGGGCGGCCCCGGCGGTGAAGGATCACCGGCAGGTTTGATAGAGCCCGGCTCCCGTGGACGCGATCGGCGTCGCGGGGCGGGGCGTGGTGCCCCGCGCCGGTTTCGCGTCCCGACGGTCACTGGAGTTGTTGAAGCCTTGAAGTCGTTGTCCCGCCCGCTGACGCCCCCGCCGACGAAGGCCCGCCCGCCGGCCGCGAAGGCCCGCCGCCGCGGAGCCCCGACGTCCGAAGCCGCGGCGACCGGGCCGGCGATCGCCACCGCCCCGCGTCCCGCGCCGCGTCCGGCCCCCTCGGCGCCCGCCCGCAAGACCTCACGCTTCGAACCGCCCGTCGCGGCGTTCCTGGCGTACCTCAAGATCGAGTGCGGCTTCGCGCCGGCGACCCGCGCGGCCTACGGCGGCGACCTCCGCGACCTCTGGGTGTGGATGGTCAAGCGCGACCTGCACGCCTGGACCGACCTGACGCCGGACCTGATCGCCGAGCACCTGCGG
>JBCCRT010000031.1:0-23678 GCA_039201235.1 Planctomycetota bacterium | reverse complement strand
GACCCGGCAACGGGGCGGGTCCGGGCCCGCGGCGGTTGCGTCGGGACGGTGACGACGGCCCGGGCCGCCGGGTCGGGCCCGCCGGCCGCCGGGGGGGGGGCGGGACGCCCCCCCCCCGAGGCCGGTGCGGCCGACCCGGCGGCCCGGGCCGTCGTCACCGTCCCGACGCAACCGCCGCGGGCCCGGACCCGCCCCGTTGCCGGGTCGCAGTGAACCGGCCCGCCCGCTCGACGACCCCCGGACCCCGGACCCCCCGACCCCGTTTCACCATGAGTCAAGCCGTTTCCCCCGCCGCGTTCCCCGCCCCCGCCGCCGACCCGCCCGGCTCGGAGCCGCCGCTACTGGTCCTGGAGCCGCGCCGCGGCTGGGTCCCGCTGGACGTCGCGGAGATCTGGGGCTTCCGCGACCTGCTGTGGACGCTGGCGGGCCGTGACATCAAGATCCGCTACAAGCAGACGGTCCTCGGGGTGGCGTGGGTGGTGCTACAGCCGCTGGTGGGGGCGGGGATCCTCACGTTCGTCTTCGGGCTGCTGGGGGACATGCCCCGCGACGAGGGCGTGCCGTACTTCGCCCTGAGCTTCGCCGGGATGCTGGGTTGGAACGCCTTCAGCCAGACGCTGCTGAAGTCCAGCGACTGTTTGGTGGGCAACGCGGCCCTGGTGTCGAAGGTCTACTTCCCGCGGGTGATCCTGCCGCTGTCGACGATGGTTTCGACGGTGCTGGACTTCGCGGTCGGGCTCGGCATGATGGCGGTGATCCTGCTGGTGTTCACGATCGCGCCGGGCTGGCCGCTGCTGCTGCTGCCGGTGTGGCTGGCGATGCTGCTGCTGGTCGCGCTGGGCGTCGGGCTGTGGGCGTGTTCCCTGATGGTGAGCTACCGGGACGTGCGTTACGTGCTGCCGGTGGCGGTGAACTTCATGCTCTTCGGCAGCCCGGTGGCTTACTCGCTGGCGGCCCTGGACACGCGGCTGGGCTCGCTGGGTTCCTGGGCGGGCGTGGCCGAGTTCGTCTACATGCTCAACCCGGTCGCGGCGGTGCTGGAGGCGTTCCGCTGGTCGCTGCTGGGCGGGTCGGCCCCGCCCGTGGGCTGGCTGATCTACAGCGGCGGGTTCGCCGCGGCGGCGTTCTTTGCCGGGGCGTTGACCTTCAAGCGGATGGAGAAGCGGTTTGCCGACGTCATCTAAGCGCGAAGCGGCAGCGGCCGCGGGCGGCGTCGACCTCGGGGTCGCGGGGCCCGCGGCGGGCGACGCCGGCCGGGTCGGGGTGATCGACGGCCTGCGTGTCCTGGCGATGCTCTGGGTCTTCTACCACCACGCCTACTCGGCCGCGGGCACGCCGGGCCTGAGCTTTTCGGCGTTCGGCCGGACGTTCGACGCCTTCCACGTCCTGCGGATGTCCGCGGGGGTGGACCTGTTCATGGTGATCTCGGGGTTCTGCCTCTTCTACCCGTTGGTGCGTCGGCCCGGGGGGTTGGCGGGGTTCGAGGCCCGGCGGTTCTACCTCAAGCGGTTCTGGCGGCTCTCGCCGGCGTACTACGCCGCGATCGTGTTCGTCGTCCTGCAGCCGGTCGCGCTCGTGCTGCTGTACCGGGCGCTGGGCCGGGACGCCGACTGGCAGCCGCTGCCCGACCTGTGGCAGTGGGTGACCCACCTGACCTACACGCACAGCCTGTTCCCGAGCACCTGGGGCGGGATCAACCCGTCGTTCTGGGCGATCGGGCTGTTCGCCCAGCTCTACCTCGTGTTCCCGCTGGTGGTCGCGGCGGTGCGGCGGTGGGGGTTGCTCGGGACGCTGGGGGCGATGGCGGGGCTGTCGATCGCCTACGACCTGGTCGCGCAGCCGCTCGTGGCCGGGGCGGGCTTCGAGACCCAGATGGTGGTGCAGACCTTCTTCGTCGGCTACTGGATCCAGTTCGCGGCGGGGATGGCGGCGGCGTGGGTCGTGGCGAACGATCGGATACGGGTCCACGCCGCGGCGGCGGCCGCGCTGCTCGTGCTGGCGGTCGGGGTGTACGCCGCCTGGTCGCTGCTGCCGGGGGACTGGCCGTCGCGATCGCGCCACGCGGCGCTGGCGGCGAGCTTCGGGCCGCTGATCGTGGGGCTGGCCTACGCCACGCCCCCGGTGCGGTGGTGCTTCGCCAACCGGGCCGTCTCGCGGCTGGCGGTGGTCTCGTTCACGGTGTACCTGATCCACCAGCCGACGCTCTGGTACTTCTCCGAGTTCTGCCGCAAGGAGCTGGCGCTGACCGGCGGGCCGTTGCTGGTGGCGATCTTTACCGGCGGCCTGGCGGCGACGCTGGTGACGGCGACGGCCTTCTACTTCGTCGCCGAGCGGCCGTTCTACCGCCGGTCCAAACGCTACCGGATGACCCGGGAGCCATCGCCGGCCGCCGCACCCGCATCTGTACCCGCCCCGGGAGCCGACCGGCCCCGTCTGCCGGTCTCCGCCGGCGCCTGACCCCGACGGGTCGCGGTGACCGGTTTCCGCCCCGAAGAAGAACCCCGCATGATCTCCCCCTCCGCCCCCGCCATCCGCGTGACCGGTCTCGGCAAGTCCTACCGGATCAAGCACCAGCAGCACGACCACAGCACCGCCGTCGAAGCCGCGCTGCACCGCCTGCGGCACCCGCTGCGCCGGCCGGAGGTCGAGACGTTCTGGGCTTTGCGTGGCCTGGACTTCGAGGTCCAGCGGGGCGACGTCGTGGGGATCATCGGCCGCAACGGCGCGGGCAAGTCGACGCTGCTGAAAGTACTCAGCCGGATCACCGAGCCGACCGCCGGCCGGGTCGAGCTGCGCGGCCGGGTCGGGTCGCTGCTGGAGGTCGGCACCGGCTTCCACCCCGAGCTCTCGGGCCGGGAGAACATCTACCTCAACGGCTCGATCCTGGGCATGCGGCGGCGGGAGATCGACCGGCAGTTCGACGCGATCGTCGACTTCGCGGGCGTCGAGAAGTTCCTCGACACGCCGGTGAAGCGGTACAGCTCGGGGATGTACGTCCGGCTGGCGTTCGCGGTCGCGGCGCACCTGGACCTGGAGATCATGGTCGTCGACGAGGTGCTGGCCGTCGGCGACGCCGAGTTCCAGAAGAAGTGCCTGGGCAAGATGAAAGACGTGGCCCACAGCGGTCGGACGGTGCTGTTTGTCAGCCACCACATGCAGTCGGTGCAGGTGCTCTGCGACCGGGCGATGTACCTCGAGCACGGGCGGTGCACGTACCTCGGCGACGTGCCCGGGGCGATCGAGAAGTACACGCAGAGCTTCGAGCGGTCCGCCGGCGAGGCCTGCCCGCCGCAGCGGCGCGGCGGCAGCGGCGAGTTCCGCTTCACCCACGTGAGCCCGACCCGGCAAACCTTCGACTGCGGCGAAGCGAAAACCCTGCGGTACCGCTTCGAGCGGCAGAAGCCCTACGAGGGGCGGGTGTTCCTCTCGTGTCACCTCGTCGACGAGCTGGGCGTGATCGTCGCGCAGTGCGACTCGCGGATGGTCGGCCACTGGCTCGACGCCGATGACGCGCACGAGGGGACCCTCACGATCCGCACGCCCTGGCTCAAGCCCGGTTCGTACCGGGTGGACCTGACCATCTGCTCGGCGGGGGTGATGGACCGCTTCGAGCACGCCTGCGACCTGCAGGTGATCCCGCTGCTGCCCTACCCCGCGGCCGGCAACACCGAAGCGACGGCCCGGGGGCTGGTCTTCGCCGACTTCGACTACACCACCGACGCCGCCCCCCCGGAAGCCGCCCCCCCGGAAGCAAGCCCCTCGGAAGCCAGCCCTCCGGCCGACAACCCCGGCGCCCTCGAGCCCGCCCGATGAAGATCAACGCCTACGTCCTCGCCGCCAGCCCCGCCTGGATCGAAGCCAGCGTCCGGTCGTATTACGACCTCTGCGACCGCATCGTGGTGTCTTACGACGACCGCGGCCTCGGCTGGACCGGCAAGCCGGTGGACGCGACGCAGTCGCTGCGGCGTCTGCGGGCGATCGACCCGCAGAACAAGATGCGTTTTCTGCCGGGAAACCACAGCGACCCGGCGCACTTCCAGCGGCCCATGACCAATCAGCTGCGGCAGCGCCAGGCCGCGCTCGACGCGGCCGGGGACGGGGCCGACTGGGTCCTGCAGATCGACACCGACGAGGTGGTGCCCGACGCCGAGGTGTTCCGTGGCTGCCTCGAGCGGGCCGACGCGGCCGGGGCGGCCGCGTTGAATTTCCCGGCCTTGTGGCTGTACTCCCGGATCCGGGGGCGGTGGTACCTCGCGGAATGCGACCGGCTCTTCCGGCGGTTCAAGGCGGGCTACCCCGGGCCCGTCGCGGTGCGGGCCGGGTCCCGGCTGACGCTGTGCCGCCGGACGGGGGATCGGCCGTACCACGTCGACGTCCGCGCGGGGGGCAGCCGCAGCCGGGTGCCCCACGACGTCGACGTGGCGGAGCTGGTGACCCTCGGGCAGGCGTTGTGTCACTTGAGCGCGGTCCGGGACGAGCGGTGGCTCAAACGCAAATACGAGTGTTCGGGTCACGCCTTCGACCGCGACTGGGACCCGATCGTCGCGCAGTGGGTCTGGGCCCAGCGGCACCCGTTTCTCCAGAGCGTCAAGAGCCAGTTCGAGCGCGGCAATTACAAACGCCACCTCCGCCCGCTCCGTGTGGCCCGGACGGTGGCCGGCCTGCTGGCCGACAGCCGGGTCAGTGAACCCGAGCCCGCCGCGGCGGGCCCGCCGCTCGTACCCGGGCACGCCGCCGCCACTGCTTGAGCGAGACCCCCGTTTTCTGATTCCGACGCCTGATCCCAGGTGACCCACGACATGCCGACGATTCACGTCTTCTACCGCCTGGCCGAGCAGCCCGCGACGCAGCCGAAGATCAAGCTGCCCGCCGCGACGAAGCTCGCCTGCCTCCGCAACTTCGTTTCCCATTTCTCGGACGACGCGGTCACCGTGCTGGCCGACGGCGTCGGACCCGGGCTGCGGGCCGACGCCCGCGCCACGGGCGTCGACGTGGTCGAGGTGTCGCACGGCTCGGGCGGCGGCAACTTCCGCGACGCCGCGGCACGGGCCATGGCCCTGCCCGCCGACACGATGGTTTACCTGGTCGAAGACGACTTCGTCCACCGCGCCGGGGCCCGCGAGGCCCTGCTCGACGGCTTCGACCAGGACGCGGCCTACGTCACCCTGTACGACCACCCCGACAAGTACGTCGACGCGTCCGACGGCGGCAACCCGCACGTGAGCCGCGGCGGCGAGAAGACGCTGCTCACGCGGGGCACGGCCTGCCATTGGAAGCGGACCAACTCGACGGTGATGACCTTCGCCGTCCGGGCCGGCCGGCTCGCAAGCGACTGGAAGTTCATCCTGCCCACGAGCCGGGCCACCTACACCGACAGCTACACGATGTTCCGCCGGCTCGCCCGACGCGGCCGGCACCTGATCTCCGCCGTGCCGGGCCTGGCGACCCACGCCGAGACCGCCTACCTCAGCCCGGGGTGGGACTGGTCGGCGGAGCTGGACCGGGCCGCCGCGCCTGCCCCGGCCGAGGCGGTGACCGCGTGACCGACCCCCGCTTCGACCAACTCGCGATCGTCATCGTCAACTGGAACGGCCCGGACGACACGATCGCCTGCCTCGACTCCCTGGCGCAGACCCCCCTCCCGCCCGAGCGGGTGGTGCTGGTCGACAACGGCTCGACCGACGACTCGGTCGCCCGCATCGCCGCCGCCCACCCCCGCGTCACGCTCCTGCCGACCGGCCGCAACCTGGGCTTCACCGGCGGCAACAACCTCGGGATCGCCCACGCCCGGCAACCGGGCGTCCGCTACGTCATGCTGCTGAACAACGACACGGTCCTCGGCCCGGCGATGCTCGAACGCCTGCTCGACGCCGCCGAACGCCACCCCCGCTTCGGCGTCCTGACCCCCGAGATCCGCTACCACGACGAGCCCGAAGCCGTGTGGTTCGACGGCGCCCGGCTGGACCTGGCCCGCGGCCTGGCGGTCCACGACCGGCCCGCGGCCACGGTCGGCGGCGGGATCGAGCCGCTGCCGTGGACCTCGGGCTGCGCGATGCTGATCCGCGACGAGGTGTTGGAGCAATGCGGCGGGTTCGACGACCGCTTCTTCCTGAACTGGGAGGACGTGGACCTGAGCCTGCGGGTCGTCGCGGCGGGGTGGGAGCTGGGCCTCGTGCGCGGGGCGGTGCTGTACCACAAGGTCGGCCGGTCGTTCGCGCGGGTCAGCGGGCTGGGGCTGTACTACCACGCCCGGAACCAGTGGCTGCTGCTGCGGCTGCACGGCGGGGCCGGGCGGAGGCGGGCGGCGGCGAGGGTGTTGGCCCGGCGGGTGCGCGAGACGCTGCGCCTGCTGCGGCACCGGCCCGGAACCTTCGTCGGCGCGGCGCGGTGGACCGCCCGGGCCGGCTGGGACCACGCCCGGGGCCGGTACGGCCCGATCGCGACGGGCGGTGCGCGATGAACGTCTACCTCGCCAGCGTCCTGGGCGCGCCCGACGACTCGCCGGTGGTCCGGGCGTTCCGCGACCTCGCCGCGCGGAGCGGCGAGCGCCGGCACCTCCTGGTGGACGACCCCGAGGCGGCGGGCCTGATCCTAATCGTCGACCTGCACCTGCTGGCCGACTGGCGGGCGGCGGCGCTGGGGCGGCACCCGCTGCGGCGGCGCTTCCCCGAGAAGGTGCTGATCTACAACGAACGCGACGAGCCGTGGTGCGTGTGGCCCGGGCTGTACGCCAGCATGCCGGCCCGGTGCCTGGACCCGAGGCGTCAGCGCGCCTGGCCGTACTACCGCGTGGGGGCGGACGTGGTGCGGGAACCGAGTTTCGACGGGGCCGACCTCCTGTTCTCGTTCATGGGCTCGCCCAGCCACCGCTGCCGCCGGCCGCTGCTGTCTCTGTCGCATCCCCGGGCGCTGGTGCGGGACACCCGGGGCTTCGTGTTTTTCGACCGCGGGTCCGACCCGGTCGGCCACGCCCGGCAGCGGTCGGCCTACCTCGACGTGCTGAGGCGGAGCAAGTTCGTGCTGTGCCCGCGGGGCCGGGGCACGTCGTCGATCCGCCTGTACGAGACGATGGCGGCCGGCCGGGCCCCGGTGATTATCGCCGACGACTGGGTCGCGCCCGACGGGCCGGACTGGGACACGTTCGCGTTGCGGGTGCCGGAGGCGGAGGCGGCGTCGCTACCGCGGCGGCTCGAGGCGATGGAAGACGAAGCGGCGGACCGCGGGGCCGCCGCGGCGGCGGCGTGGGACCGCTGCTTCGCCGCGCCGGTGATGTTCGACCGCATGATCGACGCCGGCGTCGGGCTGATCGAAGCCGGGGCCCCGCTCCTCGGCCCGCGGCGGGGGCGGCGCTTCGCCCGTCTCGGGGCGCAGCACACGCTCTACCGCGGCCGGGTCGCCGCCGCCCGGACCGCCCGCCGCCTGGGCCTGCTGCCCGGCGGCCCCACCCCAACCCCAACACCGGCACCGACGCCGGCCCCCACCGAGCCCGCCGCCGTCTGAACCCGCCCGCCGCCGAGGAGGACGCATGATCGTCGCCGCCAACCCGCTGCACCGCGCCGTCTGCCGCACCTACCCGTTCCGCCGCGGCCGCTGGCGGCTGATCGACCTGATGCGTCGCCGCGTCGGCGGGCGGGTGCTGGGCCGCGACATGTTCGGCCAGCGGCTGCTGCTGGACCTGGGCAACTACGTCGACTGCATGGTCTACCTCGACGGGGCGTACGAGAAAGAAAGCGTCCTGGCCCTGGAAGCGGTGGCGCGGGAGCACGGCTGCCGGGCCATGGTCGACGTGGGGGCCAACATCGGCTGCTACACGCTGTTCTTCGCCCGGCGGCTGGGCCTGGACCCGGTGCTGGCGTTCGAGCCGATGACCCGGCACTACCGGCAGCTGCAGGCGAACCTCTGGCTCAACGACCTGGGCGGTCGGGTCCAGACCCACCAGCTCGCCCTGTCGGACCACGGGGGCGAGGCGGTGATGCACCAGCCGCCGACCCGCCGCCGCAACGGGGTGCAGTTCAACACCGGCGGGGCCCGGGTGCTCGACGAAGCCGAAGCGGCCGAAGGGCCCGGCGAGGGCGAGACGTTCCGCGTGCCGCTGGTGCGCTTCGACGAGCGTTTCACCCTCGACCGCCCGACCCTGATCAAGATCGACGTCGAGGGCCACGAGCTGGCGGTGCTCCGCGGCATGCCCGCGGCGTTGGCCGGGCCCGTGCGGGTGCTGATGGTCGAGTCCGCCCCGCCGAACCTCACCGACGTCACCGCGCTGCTCAGCGGCCACGGCTTCCGCCGCCGCGACGAGCTGCGGCTGCCCTGCGACAACTGGGTCTTCGTGAAAGACCCGGCGGGCGGCACCACGGACGCATGAGCACGGACCCAATGAACATCGCCATCACCAGCCTGTACCTGCCCTCGGGCAGCAAGATCGGCGTGGGCTACCAGGTCCACTACCTGGCCAACGCGCTGGTCGGCCGGGGCCACCGGGTCACCGTGCTGAGCGCGTGCCCCCGCCCGGCCGACGCCGCCTACGACGTCCGCGTCGTGCCCGCCCGCCGGCGGCTGCGGACGTTCGGCTTCGCGTGGGACCTGCGCCGGATCGACCTCACCAAGTTCGACGTGCTCAACGCCCACGGCGACGACTGGTTCCTCTGGGGCGTCCGCCGGCCGCGGCACATCCACACCTACCACGGCTCCTGCCTGCAGGAGATGCTCAACGTCCGCGGGGCGGCGGGGTGCCTGCGCATGGCGGCGCTCGCGGCCTGCGAGACCCAGGCGGCGCTGCTGGCCGACGAAACCGTCGCCGTGTCGGAGAACACCCGCCGCACCGTGCCGGGCGTGGGCCACGTCATCCCCTGCGGCGTCGACACCGAGGTCTTCCGGCCGGCCTCGGACGAGAAGGCCGACCGTCCCACCGTCCTCTTCGTCGGCACGATGCACGGCCGCAAACGGGGCGCGCTATTGCTCGAGCAGTTCCGCGAAGCGATCCGGCCGCGTCTGCCCGGAGCGCAGCTGTGGTGCGTCTGCGATCGGCCGACGGATACGCCGGACGAGCCGGGCGTGACCTGGTTCGGGCGGGTGCCGCTCGCGCGGCTGGTCGAGCTCTACCAGCGGGCGTGGGTCTTCTGCCTGCCGAGCACGTACGAAGGATTCGGGGTGCCTTACATCGAAGCGATGGCCGCGGGCACCCCCGTCGTCGCCACGCCCAACCCCGGCGCGACCGAGGTGCTGCAGGGCGGCCGGTCCGGCCGGCTGGGCGAGATCGCGGAGATCCCGGCGCTGCTGACCGAACTGCTCACCGAGGCCGACAAACGGGCCCGGCTGCGCGACATCGGCTTCGGGCGCGCCGCGGACTTCGCTTGGCCCACCGTGGTCGAACGCTACGAACGGCTCTACGGCGGCGACGACGCGACCGGCCGCCACCGCTCCGCCTCGCCGCCGGCCGAAGCCGGCCTCGCGGTCTGATCCCGACCGCCCCCACGATCCGATGTCCCTGAACCTCGCCCTCTTCGCCAGCGCCTACGCCCCGCACCGCGGCGGCGTGGAAGAGGTCTGCCGCCAGCTCGCCCGGCACCTCACCGCCGCGGGCGACCGCGTCGTTGTGGTCACCAACCGCTGGCCCCGCTCGCTGCCGAAAACCGAAACGATCGAGGGCGTCACCGTGCACCGCCTGGCGATGCGTGAGCCGGTCCCGCAGATCAAGGGCCGGGTGAACTACCACCTGACCCACCGCCTCGAGCAGCGGCGGCTGGCCGCGATCCTCCGGCGGCACGCCACGCGGCTGCTGGCGGTCCACTGCCTCAGTTCCAACGCCGCCTACGCCCTCGACGCCCGCCGGCGTCTGGGCCTGCCGCTGGTGGCCACGACGCACGGCGAACTGACCATGGACGCCGCCGGCCGTTTCGCCCGGTCCGGCTACGCCGCGGACCTGTTCCGCGACACGCTCCGAGCCGCCGACGCCGTGACCGCCTGCTCCCGACACACGCTCGACGAAGCCCTCGCGTTCGTCGGCGACGAGCTGGCCGCACCTTCATCGGTGATCCACAACGGCATCGACCCGGCTGAGTTCGACGACGCCGAGCCGTACGAACACGCCCGGCCGTACGTGCTGGCGCTGGGCCGACACGTCCGGGCCAAGGGGTTCGACGTGCTGCTCGAGGCGTACCGCCTCTGGCTCAAGAAGACACCGGATGCGCCCGACCTGCTGCTGGCCGGCGACGGGGATCAACACGAGGCCCTGCGGGCCCAACGGGACGCGTCCGGGCTCCGGGGCCGGGTGCACCTGCCCGGTGCGACCGACCGCCGCCGCACCGTGTCGCTGTTTGCCGGCTGCGAGTTCTTCGTCCTGCCGTCGCGCCACGAGCCGTTCGGTATCGTCAACCTCGAGGCGATGGCCGCGGGTAAGGCGGTGATCGCGACGAACGTCGGCGGGGTCCCGGAGGTGGTCGCCGACGGCGAGACGGGCGTCCTGGTCGACGCCGAAGCCCCGGCTCCGCTGGCCGCGACGATGGATCGCCTGCACCGGTCCCCACCGTCGCGACACGGTCTGGCCGTCGCGGGCAAGCGTTTCGCTTCGCAACGCGACTGGGCCGTGCTGGCCCGGAGATACCGCGGCATCTACTCGAGGTTCTCCAAACGGCCGCAGCGCACCGCGGCGGCGGGTCCGGCCCCCGCCGTCCACCCGGCAGGATGAAACCGAGTCGAAGGATGACCCGTCGTGAAAGTATTGATCTGCATCGCCAACTTCGGCACGAAAAACCTGACGCACCTCGAGCGGATGATCCGCGAGTTCCGGTCGATGCCCTACGAGATCGAGATCGTCGTCGACACCACCGTTGCGCTCGACCGGTTCGAAGGGATCACCCAGCGGATGTTCGACGAGAGCATCGGCCGCCGTCTGGTCTTCACGCACCGGCCGTACATGGCGGAGCGTCGTCACGAGTTCGACCTCTTCGTCTTCACCGAAAACGACATCCTCATCACCCACCGCAACCTCGAGGCCTACCTCCGCGTCACGTCCTTCCTGCCGGACGGCCAGATCACCGGGTTCATGCGGTACGAGACCAAGGGCGACGCCTCGAAGCGGCTGCTCATCGACGCCCACCCGTCGTTCCCCACGGTGAAAAACGCCCACCGATACATCCGGGGCCGGCGTTTCTTCACGATGCACAACCTGCACCAAGCCTGCTACGTCTTGACCCCGCCGCAGCTCGAGCGGGCGGTCCGGTCGGGCGGCTACCTCGTCGAATCCCATCACCGCGTGAAGGGCAAACAGTTCTACGGCGAGCTGGAAAGCGGGTCGTCGGACGTGTTCACGCAGTGCGGCTTCGCCTGGAAGGTGCTGCCGTACGACGCCCTGAACGATCTGCTGGTCCACCACCTTTCGGAGAAGTTCGTCCACATGGGCGGCATCCGGCAGAACCCGGGCTACCGGGAACCCTCGGCCCTGTGGCGCGACCCCCGGGCGTCGCTCCTCGGCCGGCTGACCGACAAACTCACGTTCACGTCGCGGGGTGCCGCGGCGTGCTGAAACGGCGTCAACCCCCGGCGCGTCGCGGCGGCCTTTTACCGGAGGCGCAGCCTTGTCCCTGATGACCACCGACCACGGCGTCGAGCAACACCGGTCGCTCGCTGCGGACGACGACGCGCGGCCCACGCCGCCGATCTTCGTGCACGTGCCGACGCCCGGCGACCATTACGGCCCGGTGACCGGCAGCGCGATCATCACGCTGGTCTACGAGATGAGCCGGGTGCACGAGCGCTTCGGGGGCCGCAGCCGGGTGCTGGTCAACGCCGGAACCCGGGGCGGCTACCCGGTGGGCGAGCGGGTCGAGGTCGCGGCGGACGCGCCGCCGGTCGGCCGGCGGGGCAAAATCACCGACGTGGCCCGCGGTCGGCTGGGCCTGCGGCGGGCCGCCGTACACGCGGCCTACCGCCGGCACGTCGAGGCGATGGACCCGGCGTTCGACGGCGTGATCTTCGTGCACAACAACCCGGCCGCGGTTGAGCCGTTCAAACGGCGCTGCCCACGGGCGACGGTCTGCCTCTGGGCGGCCAACGAGTTGTTCGCCACCTACGGCAGGCGCGAGGCCCGGCGGGTGGCCCGCCACACCGACCGGGCGATCTGCGTCAGCCGTTTCATCGCCGACCGGTTGCCGGCCCCGTTCCACGACGACCCCGGCCGCGTCCACGCGGTGGTCAGCGGCATCGACGTCGAACGTTTCCGGCCCGGCCCCGCGCCGCCCGGCCCGCCGGTGATCCTCTTCGTCGGCCGGGTCCTGCCGGAAAAGGGTCCGGACCTGCTGATCGACGCGATGCGTCGCCTTGACGCGGAGGGGCTGCGGGACTTCCGGCTCAAGATCGTGGGCAGCAGCAACTTCAACTCCGCGGCGGCGCTGACGCCCTTCGAGCAGCGGCTGCGTCGGCTCGCCGAGCCGATCCGCGACCGGGTGATCTTCCGGCCGTTCGTGGACCGCGACGGCGTGGTCGAGGAGTACCGCGCGGCGACGATCGCGTGCATCCCGAGCAACTGGGACGAGCCGCTGGGCCTGGTGGTGGCCGAGGCGATGGCGTGCGGGCTGCCGGTGGTCGCGGCGCGGCGGGGCGGGATCCCGGAACCCGGCGGCGACGCGGTGGAATATTTCGACCCGCCGGACGTGGCCGGCCTGGCCGAGAAGCTGGGCGGGCTGCTGCGTGACCCGGGGCGTCGGGCGGGGCTCGGCGAGGCGGCGCGTCGGCGGGCGCTGGGCTTGTCGTGGATGCATCAGTACCACCGGCTGACCGAGGCCCTCGGGCCGTGGGAACCCGTTACGGAGGGCCGCACGTGACGGCGCAGCAGCTGGTGTTCATCTCGCTGGAGCCCTGGGACCACGTGTGGCGGCGGAACCAGTTCCTGTGCCGGGAGCTGGCGGGCCGCGGCTGGGAGGTCCTGTTTATCGAGCCGGCGTCGGACTGGTCTTCGGGCCTGCGGCGGGCCGACTGGAGCGAGTTCCGCCGCCACGAGGCCTGGTCGCCGGCGGGCCTGCCGTCGGTCCGGGTGATGCGGCCGGTGAAGGTCATGCCGCGGTCGTCGACGACGGGCCGGCGGGTCAACGCCCGGCTGCTGCGGAAGCAGGTGCAGCGGGCGCTGCGTCGGCTGGGCTGGGTCCGGCCCCGGCTGTGGATCAACGACCACGACACCTGGGCGTTGGCGGCCGCCGGCGACTGGGAGCGGGTCGTCTACGACGTGACCGACGACTGGGCCCGGGGCTTCGACGACGGGCCGACGCGGCGGCGCATCGAGGCGGCCGACCGTCAGCTCTGCGGGATCGCCGACGACGTGATCGTCTGCTCGGCGCGACTGTGCGAACTCCGCGAGCCCCACGCCCGCCGGGTCCATCTGATCCCCAACGGGGTGGACGTGGCGGCCTACCGCGACGTGCCCGGGCCCGGCGAGACGCCGCCGCGCAGCCGCGTCTGGCGCCGCCCGGTGCTGGGCTACACCGGCACGCTGCACCCCGAACGCCTGAGCCTCAAGCTGATCGTCAAGCTCGCCAAGCAGTGGGACGGCACCGTCGTGCTGCTGGGGCCAAACCACCTGGGCGACGCGACGCAGCCGCTGCGGAGCCACCCCAACGTCGACGTGGTCGACGCCGTGCCCTACGGCGAGTTGCCGATGTGGATGCGGGCGATGGACGTGATGATCGTGCCGCACCGCGTTACCGAGTTCACCGAGAGCCTCAACCCGCTGAAGCTCTGGGAGTACCTGGCGGCGGGCAAGCCGGTGGTCTCGACGCCGGTGGCGGGGTTCCGCGACTTCCCGCAGCACGTCCGGCTGCCCGAGACGCCGGCGCAGTTCATCGGGGCCTGCCAACAGGCCGCCGGCGAGGACGACCCGGCCCGCGTCGCGGCCCGGCAGGCGGAGGCCCTCGGGCACGACTGGAGCCGGCGGGCCGAGGCGGCCGAGGCCGTCCTGCTCGGCCGCGCCGACGGCCCCGCCGACGCCGACGCCGACCGTGGGCCGTCGGCCGCACCCCTGGGCGTCGACGACGCGGTCGGAGCGCTAAGCGATGCGTGACACCCTGCCCTCCCGAGCCCGCCGCGTCGGGGCCGGCCTGTGCCGGCGGCTACGCACCGCGGCGCTGCGCCTGCGGTACCGGGCCGTGCGGTTCGGCCCCGGCTGTGACCTGCGTCGGGGCCTGCACGTCCACCTCGGCCGCGGCGGCGGGGCCCGGTTCGGCGCGCGGTGCGTGCTCGACCGCGGCCTGAGCGTCGAGTCGCACGGGCGGCTGATCGTGGGCGACCGGGTGATCTTCGGGCACCGCTGCACGCTCGGGGTCCGCGACCGCGTTGAGATCGGCGACGACACCCTGATCGCCGAGATGGTCTCGATCCGCGACCACGACCACGCCTTCGCCGACCCGGGCCGGCCGATCCGCGAGCAGGGCTTCGCCGTGTCCCCGGTGCGGATCGGCCGCGACGTCTGGATCGGGGGCAAGGCGACGGTGCTGCGGGGCGTGAGCATCGGCGACGGCGCGGTGATCGGGGCCAACGCGGTGGTCACCCGCGACGTGCCCGCCGGCGCGGTCGCCGTGGGGGTGCCGGCCCGGGTGGTCGGCCGCCGCGGGGCCGGGGCCGAGCCGCTCGGCGCGGCTTCCGACGCCGTCCCGCCCCGAGAGGCGGTGCCCGCGTGACGATCCGCCGCGACCCGCAGCCCAAGGTCTCTGCGATCCTCGTGTCTTGGAACACGGCGGGGATGACCTGCGACTGCCTCGACGCCCTGGCGGCCGAGCTCGACGCGCTACCGCACGAGGTGATCCTGGTTGACAACGCTTCGTCCGACGACACGCTGGCCAGCGTCGCGGGCCGTCACCCCGGGGTGCAACGGATCGCCAACGACCGCAACCTCGGCTTCGGCGCGGCGAACAATCGCGGGCTGGCGGTGGCGCGCGGCGAGCTGCTGCTGCTGATCAACACCGACGCGTTCGTCGAGCCGGGCTGCGTTGCGGCGTTGGTGCGGCAGATGGACCGCCGGCCCGAGCTGGGCGTGACCGGCCCGCGGCTGCTCAACGCCGACCGCTCGGACCAGGCGTGCCGTTTCGACTTCCCGACGCCGTGGCTGGCCTGGCGGGAGAACCTGGGGCTGTCGCGGGTGTGGGACCGGCTGCGGCGGGCCGGGCCGGGCCGGGGCTTCGCCTCCGGCGCGTGCTTCGTGGTCCGTCGCGCGGCCTACGAGCAAGTCGGCGGCTTCGACGAATCGTTTTTCATGTACAGCGAAGAAACCGACTGGCAGGGGCGCGTGGCGGCCGCGGGCTGGCGGATCGGCTACGCCCCCGAGGCGGTGGCGGTCCACCTCGGCGGCGGCAGCCAGGCCGCGGCCCGGCTCAACCCGGAGTTCTTCCGCTCGCTGGACCGCTACCAGCTCAAGCACCACGGGCGGCGGGGGCTGTGGTCGTTCCGCACGGCGATGGCGGTCGGCGCAGCGCTGCGGCTGCCCGTGCGGGCCGTGGCGTCGGCGGTCGACCCGCGGCAGCGGGCCAAGCTCCGCGTCAACGCCTTCGTGCTGAAGCGCTGGCTCACGCCGGCACCGTCGGACACGCTACGGGGGGTACGACCGTCGGAACCCTGACCGCCTACCGCCCCGCCGGGGAGCCGTACCGCGCCGCGACCCCGGGCGACGCCCGGCCCGCCGCGGCCGCGGCCGGGCCCGGCCCCGTGCTGTCGCCGGCCGACTGGCGCGGGCTGCGGCTGGTGTGGGCGGTCCTGGCGGTTTCGTTCGGCCTGACCCAGGCGTTCGCGCCGGCGGGGGGGGCGTTTTTCGGTGCCTGCGTGATGTGGGCGATGATCAAGCGGCCGGGGCTGATCCCGGCCCTGATCCTCGGCGGCGTGCCGCTGGTCGACAACGTCATGCCCGTGGGCGTGAAGATGTCGGTCGTCGAGGTGGGCCTGCTGCTGACCGGGGTCGGCGCGGTCAGCTCCCTGATCAAGCGGGTCGGCCCGATGCTGCTATCGGTGGGTCTTTATTTGGGCGTCTGCGTGGTCAGCATCGGGCTGACGTACCGCGGAGCCGAGGCGATCTCGAGCTGGGTGCAGATGGTGGTGTACCTCGTGGTGGCCGTGGGGGTATTCGGCCGGTACGTCCGGGAGCCGCGGCAGCTGGTCTTGGCGTGCGTCGCGCTGGTCGGCACGGCCCTGATGCTCAGCGGGCTTCTGATCCTCATCGGTAGAGGCGGGTACGTCTTCCAAATCAACAAGAACAGTATCGGCGGGACGACCGGCGCCGCGACGATCGTGGCGGCGGCGGTGTGGATGCACCGGCGTGAGCTCGGACGCCCCGGGCGGTTCGCGCTGGTAATGGTCGCTCTGGGGGTGGGCCTGTTCTTCACCCTGTCTCGGGGGGCCTGGTTCTCGACGTTCGTCGGCGTCATCCTGCTCGCGGTCATGTATCGGCAGTGGGCGGTCGTCTTTTACGGGGTTGTGCTGGGTCTGGTCGTCGCCGCGGTCGCGTACCAGTTCCTGCCCGAATCGCAGCAGGTCTACGTCATGAGCGCGCTCGACACCGAATCGCACAGCCACGGGACGCGGTCGGAGAACATCGGTAAGGCCATGCACTACTTCTGGGAAAAGCCGCTCTTCGGCTCGGGCCTGGGACTGCGCAAGCAGTACGACGCGACGAACGTGGTGGTGTTCGCCCTCGCCGAGACGGGCATGATCGGGCTCGGGGCCTTCCTGCTGATCCACCTCCAGGCGGGGCTGGTCCTGATGGGGGTCCGGTCGCGGGCCGGCCGCGACTCGCTGGTTTTCATGGCGGCGGCGTTGGCGGCGGCGCTGCTCTTCGGCCGGCTGGCGCACGGCCTGGTGGACCATTACTGGAGCCGCGGCGCGATCTCGAGCGTGTGGTGCTTGCTGGGCGCGGCCATCGGGCTGGCGTCACGCGCCAAGGCGGTCGCCGCCCGGCCTGAAGCCCAAGAGGAGGCGGAGTGAAGATCGGTCTGTGCTTCAGCGGCTGCTACCGCCGCGGCGGCGTCGAGCGCGTCGTCCTGGCGACGGCCAACGGCCTGGCGCGGAGGGGGCACGACGTGCATGTGTTCGCCCGGGTCTTCGAGCCATCCGAGCTCGACCCGGCGGTGACGCCCCACCCGGTCCCCGCGCCGTCCAAGCCGCCGGCTTGGGAGCTGCTTCGCTTCGGGGCCCGCTGCGCGGCCGAGGTCCGCCGGTCGGGCCTCACGTTCGACGCGCTGGGCGGCTTCGGCGTCGCCTGTCCGGCCACCGATCTCGGCTGGGTCCAGAGCGTCCACGCGCGCTGGCTCGAGTGCAGCCGGGGGCCGGCGGGCGGCGGCGCAGCGCAGCGGCTGCGGCGTCGGCTCAACCCGTTCCACGCCGCGGCGCTACGCATGGAACGGCGACGCTTCGGCCCCGGCCCCGGAAGCCACCGGCGTCTGCTCGCGCTGAGCCGTGAGGTCGCGGACGACCTGTCGCGGTTCTACGGCGTCGCCGACGCCCGCATCACCCGGCTGCCCAACGGCGTCGACACGGACGCCTTCCACCCCGCCCGGGCCGCCGCCGGACGCGACCCGGCCCGCCGACGCTTCGGCCTGACACCCGACGACCGGGTCTTGGTCTTCGTCGCCAACGAGTCGCCCCGCAAGGGGCTGCCGTCGCTGATCGAGGCGGTCGCGCGTCGCGGCGACCCGCGGGTCAAGCTCCTCGCCGCAGGCCGGCTGCCCCAGGCCGAGGTCCGCCGGCACGCGGCGCGGCGAGGCGTCGAGGCGCAGCTGCGTTTTACCGGCCCGCTCGACGACGTCGCCGAGGCGTATGCGGCCGGCGACGTGTTCGTGTTGCCGACGCACTACGAGGCGTGGGGGCTGGTCATCGTCGAAGCGTTGGCGTGCGGGCTGCCGGTCGTCACGACCCGCCGGGCCGGTGCCGCCGAGGCGATCGACGACGGGCGCACCGGCCGGCTGATCGACGACCCGGGCGACGTGAAGACGCTGGCCGACGCGGTCGGCGGCTGCCTCGCCGGGTTGCCCTCGACACCCGCCGAGCGGCACGAGGCGGCGCGGCGTTACCGCTGGGAACGGATCGTGCAGCGCTACGAAACCGCGCTTCGGGAAGCGGCAGAACCGCGGCGGACGCCGGGCGTCGGGGTGGTGGTCGCGTGAGCTGCCGCGTGCTCCTGGTCACCGATTCGGACGCGTTCGCCGGCACCGAACGGCACATCCTGGACCTCGCCGCGGCGTTGAGCGCAGAAGGCCACGAGGCCCACGTCGGCTGCCCCGACGGGACCCCGCTGGCCCGCCGTACCGCGGCCGCGGGGCTCACGCACCGGGCCGTGTCCCGCGGCACCCGGGCGGGCGTGGCGGCTTTGCGGATGGCCCGGCGTCACGGCGGCTACGACGTCTTGCACGCCCACAACGGCCGCGGCCTGCTCATGTCGGCCCTCGCGGCCCCGTCCCGCGGCGGTCCGGCCCTGGTAACGACGCGGCACTTCATTCGCCTCAGCCGGGAAGGCCGGCGGGGCCCGAAACGCTGGGCCTCGGCCGCGCTGCACGGCTGGCTCAACCGCCGGCTCGACGCGACGATCGCCATCTCACGGGCCGTCGCCGACGCCGCGGTCGCCGCCGAGCCGGCGATCCGATCCAGGCTCCAGCAGGTGTCGAACGGGATCGCGTCCCCCACGCCCCTGTCCCCGGCCGACCTCGGGCCGCTCGGCGTGGCCGGCGGCGATACCCGCGTCCTGCTGACGGTCGCCCGGCTGGAGGTCGAGAAACAGGTCGGGCTCGTGATCGAGGCGGCCCGGCGCCTGGTGGATGACGGGGGCCCGCCGTTTGTCTGGCTCGTGGCGGGCGACGGCGCGCAACGCGACCCACTCGAACGGGCGACGCGGTCGGCTTTCGGCGACCGGTCGCCGCTGCGGTGGCTCGGCCGGCGGGGCGACGTGCCCGCCCTGATGACTGCGGCCGATGTGTTGGTCCACCCCGCGCCCGATGAGCCGTTCGGCCTGGTGCTGGTCGAGGCGATGGCGGCCGGCCGGCCCGTGGTCGCCGGCCGCGGCGGTGCCGCGCCCGAGATCATCGAAGACCGCGTTACGGGTCGGCTGTTCCGGCCCGGCGACGCCGCGTCCCTCGCCGCCACGGTCGCTGACGTCCTGGCGTCGGGCGAAGACGGACGCCGAGCGATGGGCTTGGCCGGCCGTGACCGCTTCGCCCGGTATTTCACCGCCGCCCGGATGGCCCGCCAGACCGCCGCGGTGTACGACCAGGCGATCCGTCACGCCGGCGGGCGATCCCGCAACCGCCGAACCCATCGCGGCGGGCTGCCGGGTTCCCCAAGCGTCGGCCTCGAATCCTGAGCCCACCCACCCCGCGCCCCACCGCGATGCGTGTCCTGCTGATCTCCCACACCTGCCAGAGCCCCACCGAGGGCCAACCCAAAGCCGTAGAGCTCGACGCGCGGCCGGGCCTGGAGCTGCGTGTGGTCGTGCCGCACCGCTGGAAGCACTACGGCCGGTGGCGGCCGCTCGAGGTCCTGCCCGAGGCCCGCGGGTTGATCCGGCCGTTGCGGGTCGTATGGCCCTGGCTGGGTCCGGTCCAGAACTACCTGCACTGGTATCCGGCACTGGGCCGGACGATCCGCGACTTCCGGCCCGACGTGATCGACGTGTGGGAAGAGCCGTGGAGCCTCGTGAGCGCGCAGGCCGCCCGGCTGCGGCGGCGGCTAGCGCCAGATGCGATCCTGATCGTCGAGACCGAGCAGAACCTCGACAAGGCCCTGCCGCCGCCGTTTGAGGCCCTGCGACGCTACTCGCTGCGGCACGCCGACTGGATGATCGGCCGAAACGAGGAAGCGGTCGCGGTCTGCCGGGCCAAGGGCTACGCCGGACCGGCGAGCGTGCTACCCAACGCGGTGGACACCCATCTCTTCCAACCGGGCGACCGGGCGTCGGCCCGCCGCGCGCTGGGGCTCGACGGGTTCGTGCTCGGTTATGTCGGCCGGCTGGTGCCGGAGAAAGGGATCGACGACTTGATCGCCGCTCTGCCTCACTTGCCCGAGCGGGCCTCCGCGCTGATCATCGGGGGCGGCGACGACGAGGGCCGCCTGCGGCAGCTCGCCGAGGGGTACGGCCTGGGCGTTCGGGTGAGATTTGCCGGGGAGTTGCCGCTGGCCGAGCTGCCGCAGGTCATGAACGGCATCGATGCGCTGGTGCTGCCCTCGCGGACGACCGCGCGGTGGAAGGAGCAGTACGGCCGGGTGCTGATCGAAGCCAAGGCCTGCGGCATCCCGGCGATCGGCTCGGACAGCGGGGCGATCCCCGAGGTCATCGGCGACCCGGCGCAGGTCTTCGCTGAGGGCCGGCCCGAGGCGTTGGCGGCGTGCGTGCGCCGGCTGATGGACGACCCGCGGCTCCACGCCGCCGAGCGCCGCGCCGCGCGACGCCGGCGTGTCGAGGCGACGGTCTCCTGGTCGCGGGTCGCCGAGCGCTACCACGAGGTCTACCGACGAGCCCGAACGCACCACCGCGGCGACCCCGCCGCGATCGCACCGAACGACAACCCGTTGCTGTCGGGGGTGCCGTGACGACACCGCCCCGACCGATCTACCTCGACCACACCGCGAAGCTCGGCGGGGCCGAGCTCTGCTTGGCGGACCTCGCGCCGCACCGGCCGGGCGCGGGCGTGCTGCTGTTCGAAGACGGGCCGTTGACCGAGCAGTTACGCCGCCGCGGGCTCGAAGTACAGACCCACGGCGACGCCAAACTCTCGGCGGTCCGCCGCGACGCGGGGTGGCGTCAGGTCTTACGCGGCGCGTGGGGCGCGGTCGGGCTGGCGCGGTGGGTCGCCCGGCGATCGCGGGACGCCGACCTGCTCTACGCCAATTCGCTCAAGGCCATGTTCGTGGCCGCCGCGGCCGGCCGGCTCACGGGGCGGCCCGTGCTCTGGCACCTGCACGACATCCTGAGCCCCGAACACTTCAGCCGCCTCAACCGCCGGCTCTGCGTCGCGGTCGCCAACGCGGGGGTGAGCCGCGTCGTAGCCAACTCGTACGCCACCGCGGCGGCGTATCGGGACGCGGGGGGACGCGCCCCGGTCGAGGTCGTCTACAACGGCATCGACCCCGCCCCGATCGTGGCCGCCGCCCCGGCCACCGACCCCGCCCCGGCGGGAGACACCGCCCCGATCGTCGGCATCTTCGGTCGGCTTTCGCCGTGGAAAGGCCAACACGTGCTGATCGACGCCGCGGCCCGCTTGCGTGACCGCGGCCGCAGCGTGGGCGTCTGGGTCATCGGTGACGCCCTGTTCGGCGAGCGGGACTACGTCCTGGAACTCGAACGACAGATTGATCGACTCGGCCTACGCGACCGGGTCCGGATGCTGGGCTTCCGTGCCGACGTCGCCGCCCTGATGAAGCGTTGCGACATCGTGGTGAGCTGCTCAACGTCGCCCGAACCGTTTGGCCGCGTGATCGCAGAGGCGATGTTTGTTGGGGTGCCGGTCGTCGCGACGGCGGCGGGCGGGGCCGCCGAGTTGGTACGCAACGGCGAGACGGGCCGGTCGATCCCCCCCGACGACCCGGCGGCTTTAGCCGACGCCATCGCCGACCACCTGGCCGATCCGCGGGCCGGACGACGCATGGCGATACAAGCACTCGGCTTCGCCGAAAACCAACTCTCCCTGACCGCGATACTGCCGCAGTGGTATCAAGCGTTGAGCGACTCCGTACCGAGCCGTGACGCGGCACAGCGACGCTTGGCCAAACGACGCAACGCTGTCCGGACGCGGCCGGAGATGTCTTGATCACTCCCGAAACCACCGTCGGTCAGTAAGAGACTGTTATTCACCCGGTCGATCTTCGCGCCCACAGAGTTTCTGCTGTCGGCGTTGTTCTCCTTGGCTTCGAAAAGCTGTGGCCGCTCGTGATTACGACGGAGTACATAAAATTATAGGTTCTAGCGGCATGAGGCTGTTCCTACGAAACGGGTACCAAGCCTCGCAAAGGCAGTCATACCAGGCGACGGAGGCAGCGTTTTCTGACAAGACTTAGGCCCGCATCTCCCTTAGATTCATCATCTATCGGATCTCTGCGTTAACGCCATCTGTGGCTGGCAGAGAGTGGGCGATTGATGTCCGTTACCAGCCTCCGGCACGAAAAAGGGTGCGCCGTTTCGCGGCGCACCCTTTTTCGTATCCCTCGCGGCTGAATAAAGCGATGCCATCAGTCGCCCATCAAACGCACAAAGAATGGCTGGGCGATCCGATTCATCACCCCTACCGAGATACCGACCGAGCCCTTACCGTGATACGCATCGCCGGTTGACCCGGGAGTCTTACGGAACCGAGGGCGCCGCGAATTTGTCGGCTCGTTAGCACCTTAGGATATGATCCCCCGCACAAATCAAGCCAATAACACTTTTCAAGTTTTAATAAATTTCTCTAAAAACGCTCAAACTTTGGGAGACCAAAGCAAGCTGACCCTCCGAAAAGCGAGTGGGTTTGTTCATTTCGAAGTGTATTACAAGCGGGATTTTGACTACCCGTCGGCTCGATCCGTTCAGGTTCGATCCATGATCTGGCGTGTTTTATGTGTTTATCAAATTTATATTCGGGATCGGCTGCATTGAACTCAGTCGATTGTCTTCTTAGGTGATTACATTCTTGATTTAGCGATGATGTTGCGTAGGTGCTGGACGGCGGCGCGTAGATCTATACGGCCAAGGTTGTTCTTACCTGCGTCGCAGCCGTGGCTCCCATTGTGTGGCGTGTAGGTTTCGAAGCTCTGGCGGTCGAGCGACCCGGCAGAGGGCTTGGCTTGCAGGCCCGCTTTCCTGCGGTCCTTGGCCCGCAGCGTGTTGTGGACGGGTGGCCAGGTACCGTGGTCCCGGAAGGTGCGCAAGTCGTGGTGCACGCTGGACCGCGGCCCGGAGTCGCGCGGCAACATATGCCAGGCGCCGCCCGGACTATTGATGTAGCGGATGGCGTTGACCAACCGCCGCATCTTTACGCCCCGCGGCCGGCCGACGGGCAGCGGCTTGGGGATTAACGGCTCGATGAGCGCAAATGCTCATCGATCAAGCCCGAGGGGTAAGACGCCCGTGTCATACCCGTTCATCTTCCGAGCGGGCCTTATGTACACTCTTTAAGGCATCAGCTAGGCGATAAATTCTATCGCGGATTTTTTGCAAGCAATTTAAAGTAAACTAGTTACACTCGTCCGGCAACGGCCTTATTCGGCTCACGACCGCGTGCGGCGGCTTGCTGCATTTAGCCGGCTCAATCCAAAGCCACGATGGCGTCGATCTCGACCAGCAGTTCCGGCGCCGCCAACGTTGCGCCCACGGTGGTGCGGGCGTGGCGGGCGTCGCCGATCCAGCCACGGAAGACTTGGTTGAACGCCTCGAAATCACGCTGGACGTCCGCGAGGTAAACCCGCATCATCAGGATGCGATCGCGACCGACGCCGTGGTGGTGGAGGTGGCGGTCGACGTGACCAAGCGTGCAGAGGGTCTGACTCTTCAGGTCGGGACCCACGACCTCGGTCGTCCCGGCCCGGTAGCCGACGTGACCCGAGAAGTAGAGCAGCCCGCGGTGCAACACGGCCGCCGCCACGGGCAGCGGGCCGTCGAGTTCGATGACCTGGATGGGGCTTTTCGTCACGGGTCCTCCGCGTAGGGATCAAGGGCAATCGGGCTCGGCCGGTGATTGTGGCTCACG
>JBCCRT010000030.1:0-24274 GCA_039201235.1 Planctomycetota bacterium | reverse complement strand
GGGCGTCGGGGTCGGGTTCCGTGAGGAACAGCTCGGCGAGGTCGTCGAGGGTTTCCGGGGGTTGGGGGTTGCGGTCGTCCATGACGGTCACGCCCCCGCCTTGATCTCGATGATGTTGTTCAGCTCGCCGAAGGGGTTGGATTCGACGGTGCGGTTGAACGGGTCCTGGACCCACTGGCCGTTGCGGACCAGGCGGTAGCGGTACCGGCCGGGCGGGACGTTGACGCAGGCCCGCCAGACGCCGAGGTTCTCGTCCCGGGTCATCGGGGTCTGCGACGGGTTCCAGTTGTTGAAGTCGCCGGCGATGGCAAGGTTCACGGCGTCGGCGGGGCCGTCGTGGCCGGCGGCTTCGGCCGCGGCGGGCTGGACGAACAGCACGCCGCGGGAGGTGTGGCGTACGCCGTAGAGCTTGGCGAGCTTCTGCTGCAGCGTCTCGGGGGCGGCGGGCTCGGGCTCGGGTGTTGCCGCGGGGATCGGGTCGAGCGGAGGCGGAGCCGCGGCGGCGGGGGTGGCGGCAGGTTCCGGGGCCGGCGTGATTTGCGGTTCGTCGATGTGGGGCGGGGGCGGGGCGAGGTTCTCGACGCTCGGGGCCGCGGCGTCGGGGTCGGCGTGGAGCCGTTCGCTGAGCTGAGCGCTGCGGGCCGACAGGGCGCGGGCGCGTTCGACGAGTTCGGCGGCCCGGCTCATCGCGGGGTGGCTGGTGCGGGCGGGCAGCGGGTCGGGGGTGGTTTGGGGTGTCGCGGTCGTGGGGGGTAACCCCGCGGAGCTGCGCACCGCGGGGCTTTCGGGAAGAGTTCCCGGGGCGAGTCCGGGGACGGTTCTAGGGGCGGTTCCGGGGGCGTGACGGGGGCGGGCGGAAACCGGGCTGGGGGTCGCGGGGGTCGGGGTGGCTGCCGCTTCCGGGTAATGGGTTACCGCGACGGCCGGCGTCGGCGGGTTGGCGATCAGCCACGACGCGAGGGCCTCGAAGTCCTGCATCCCCCGTGAGGCGGCGTCGTACTCGGTGATCGGCTGGCCGAAGCTCGCCGCCTCCTTGAGTTTGCTGTTGAAGTTGATCACCAGCGGCAGCACGCGCTCGCCGAAGTGCTTCTTGAGCTCGCCGAGGATCTCGCGGGCCAGCTTGGTCCGCACGTCGTACATCGTCGGCAAGACACGGAACCGCACGCGGTGGCCCACCCGCCGCACGAGCATCTCGATGGTCTGCTCCTGGCGGACGCTGCCCTGCATGGCGAAGTAGCCGGTCTCGACGGGGATCAGCACCTCGTCGGCGGCCCGCAGCGCGTTGAACGTCAGCAGCCCGATGCTCGGCGGGCAGTCGATGATGCAGTAGTCGTAGCGGTCCTGGACCGTCGATAGCACCTGCACCAGCCGACGGTCCTTGTCGGGCGCGGCGGCGAGCTGCTGCTCGATCATCGCCAGCCCCATCGCCGAGGGCGCGAGGTCCAGTCCCCGGCTGATCTGCCAAGTCACGTCGGCGACGGACATCGAGCCGTCGAGCCCGTGCCGCAGCAGGTCCGCGGTCGAACGCTCGATCTGTGTCTCGGGGACCGCGAGGCCCAGGGCGCAGTGCGACTGCGGGTCCATGTCCACCAGCAGCGTCCGGTGCCCCCGCAGCGCGAGCACGGCCGCGAGGTTGATGGACGTGGTGGTCTTGCCACAGCCGCCCTTCTGATTGATGATCGCGATCGTCCGCAACGCCGGCCCTTCCGTCCTTGAAAGGAACACCCCAATCGGTTTATCGGGGTTAAACCGGGGAAACCTTGAAGGTTTTTCGGGACGCGCCCCCCGGAATCTCCCCGGAAGCACATTTTGCGACGCGCGGGATGGTCTTACACTCGCCCGCGGTGTCTCCGTCCACCCCCGAGTCGATGCCCCTTGGATCCCCCTCCCTCAGGGAGGGGGGTTCGGGAGCAACCCTGATCTTGGGCAGCCGGTCGCCGCGGCGGGCGTTGCTGCTGCGGGAGGCGGGCTTTGTGTTCACGCAGACCGACCCGCCGTACGTCGACCCGGCCGAGCCCGACGTCGGGGCTACGGTATCGGCGGAGGTTGTGGCGGTCCGGCTGGCGGTGCGGAAGGCGGACAGCGTTGATACGGATTCGCTTGTTCCGGGGGCGGTGTTGCTGGCGGCCGACACGGTGGGCGTGACCGCGGGCGGCCGGTTACTCGGCACGCCGGAAACCGCCGACGCGGCCCGGGCGATGCTGCGGTCGCTGGTCGGGCGGTCGCACCGTATCGTGACCGGGATTGCGCTGCGGGGCGGCGGCCGGCCGTCCGAATCCTGGGGCGACGCAGCCGAAGTGACGCTCGGGTCGGTGTCCGAGGTGGGGATTGAGGCGTACATCGCGGGCGGTGGCTGGCGGGGCAAGGCCGGGGGCTACAACCTCGCCGAGCGGCAAGCGGCGGGCTGGCCGATCGCGGTGGACGGTGACCCGGGCACAGTGATGGGCCTGCCGATGCGTCGGTTGGTACCGCGCCTGGCGGCGTGGGAAGTGGTGCCGCGGGCGATAGGGGGACGCTGAACGTGCCGAAGCACTCACCCCTGAAGCGGCTGCGTCCGAAGCCCGACCGGATCGCCGGCGTGCTCGGCGGCACGCACCGCGACCCGGCGGCGGTCGCGCTGCGGCTGGCGACGAACCTGGGCGTCCCGCCGTTCCGGCTGGCGTCGGGGCTACGCAACACGCTGTACGACGCCGGCGTGATCCGGGCGGTGCCGCTGGGCCGGCCGACGGTCAGCGTCGGCAACCTCACGACCGGAGGCACGGGCAAGACGCCGATGGTGGTCGAGGTCGCCCGGCGGTTGACCGAGATGGGGCGGAAGCCGGCGGTCCTGCTCCGCGGCTACGAGCCGGCGGGCCTGGAGAGCCGACAGGGCAGCGACGAGGCGGCGGAGCTGCGCGGCAGCCTCGGCGGCGAGGTGCCGGTGATGGCCGACGGGAGTAGGGTCCGCGGGGCCGCGGCCGTCCTCGACCGGCACCCCGAGATCGACAGCTTCGTGTTGGACGACGGCTTCCAGCACCGCCGGGCCGCCCGCGACCTGAACCTCGTGCTGATCGACGCGAGCTGCCCGTTCGGCTACGGCAGGGTGCTGCCGCGGGGGCTCTTGCGCGAGCCGCCCGGCCGTTTGCGTCGTGCCGATGAGGTCATCGTTACCCGCGCCGACCGTGTAAACCAAGAAGCATTGTGCGAATTGGACCAACGGATCAAGAAACTCACCGGCCGGCCGCCGCTGGCCCACGCCCGGCACCGCTGGGCCGAGCTACGACAGGCCCGGCAGACCCTGCCGGTCGACTACCTGGCCGGCAAGACCGTGCTGGGCTGCTGCGGCCTGGGCAACCCGACGGACTTCGAGGCGTCGCTCCGCGGCTTCGCCGGCCGGTGCGTCGGCTGCGTCGTGTTCGAGGACCACCGCCGCTACAACCGCGACGACATCGCCGGCGTGTTCCACACCGCCCGGGAGCGCGGCGCCGACGCCGTGGTCGTCACCGAGAAGGACTGGGTCAAGTGGCGCCGCTTCGGCGGCGGGGTGAAGGCGTCGCTGCCGGTGCTGAGGCCGGTGCTGCGGATGGATTTCCTGGACGGCGGGGCGGCGTTCGACCAAACGCTGCGCGACACGGTCAACGCGGGGCCCGGCGGTCCGGAGCCGGGCCGGGCGGCGACGGCTCGGGATTGACCTCGGGGTCGGAAGCGTGGTCGATCCCCGGAGGAATTCCGGGGGCGGGGGCGGGGGCGGCGTTGAGGGCGCGGACGCGCAGGGATCGGTAATGGATCGGCCCGACGGACCGGTCGTCGCGGGTCAGCGCACCCAGGCCGAGCCGGCCGTCGTCGTTGCGTGAGCCGAGCAGCGTGTAATCGACGGTGGTTTCGGTTCCGTCGAAGGCAAGCGTCAGGCGGTCGTTGTCCCCGCGAAGCCGGAGCGTGACGTCGCGGGTCAGGCCCGGCACGTCGAAATAGCGGTAGTCCGCCTCGGGTCGGCGGTCGTCGTTGATCCAGAGCTTCGAGCGGTGCTCCGTGAACAGAAACCGGACGCTGCGTGTACGGGTCGGCGCGTCGGCGTCCAGCAGCAGGCCGGCACCCTTCCAGGGGCCCCGGTACCAGCCCTCGGGCAGGCTCATCCGCAGCTCGACTTCGTAGCGGGCGGGCAGGACGAGCGGAGCGATGATCCGCAGCCCGCGATCGGACTGCGGGTCGCCGTGCTCGCCGACCGTCCCGCCGTCGGGGTGGTCGCGCCAGAGCCCGCGGGAGACGTCCCAGCCTTCGAGGCCGTGTTCGAGCAGGTCGACCCACTGCCCGTCGTCGAGTTGTTGCTGCCAGCGTAGACGCCGTGCTTCGTCACGGAGCGAGCGGGCGGCCCAGGCGTCATCGGACATCGGCCCGGCGGGCCCGGCGTGGAGGTCGTCGGCGGTCTCCCGCAGTTGGCGGACCGCGTCGTCCGGGCGGCCGAGCGCGGCGAGCCGGCGGGCCTCGGCCCGGGCCGCCGCGGCTTGGGGCCGGGACGCGGCGGCGAGTCGGCCCCGCGACCAGCGTTGGTCGAGGCCGTAGGGGTACCAACCGGCCATCGGCTCGGGCCGACCCATCGCGTCAAACAGCCCGGCGGCCGCGTCGTGCCGCTCCAGCTGCATCGCGATCCCGAAGGCGTGGTGCTGCGCGTCGCGGACGTCGGGGCGGTGGGGCTCGGTCTCGCGTCGGATCACCCAGCGTTCGACCGTGGGCCAGACCCGGGCGCGGTGGGCGAACAGCCACGCCCGCCCGCCGTCGTCGATGATTTCTTCGTACTGACGCCGGGGCCAGTCGGCGACCGCCGAGCCGGGCGTGCCGCGTCTGAAGGCGTCCTCCGCAAAGCGCCACATCCGGTCGTAGCTGCCGCCCCACCGCGGCTTCTGGAAGTGCGACATCGCGTTCCACGGCCGGTCGTCGGCGGGGTCGGCCGCGACGGCGCGGTCCAGCCACGCCGCCGACTCGCCGTCGCCTTGCAGAGCGGTGATCATCCCGTCCGCCGGCTCGGGCCGGTCTTCTCGCCGCGACCAGGCCGCGCGGAAATGCGTCCGCGCGACCGCCAGGTACTCCCGGAAACCTTGCCACTGCTGCTCGTTTGTCTCGTTGGCCCAGCCCCCGCCGCGTCGTTCCCATGCCGCCCACGTCGCCAGTTCGCCCAGCACCACGTGTGTCACCCAAGCCCGGTCTTCGGGCGGGGCCTGCCCCAGAGCCGGGAAGCCGAGTTCTTCCTGTTGCGCGATCGTCAGGTCATCGAGCGCGATCTGGACCAGCCGGACGACGGACCGGTCGTAGGCGGGCTCCCACGGCCCGTCCCGCAACGCCGCGGCGAGTCGGCGGGCGATGCGTCGGCGGGCCCCGTCTCGGTTTTCGTCATTGAGCCCGAAGCTTTCCCGGGAGATCCGGACCGCCGCGTGGTCGAGCGTCAGGGCGACCAGCGGCCCGTGCCGCGCTTCGACCGCGTCGAGTCTCGGCCCCATCGCCGACATGTGGACGTTGCGGACCCGTGGCCCGGCGATCACCGACAGCGCCGCGAGTATCGGTTGGTCCTCCCCCAACGCCCCGAGCCGCTCCCGCACCCGGGCGCGGTCCGGCGACGGGGCGGGGAAGCGGTAGTGCCACCAGTCCCGGCGGGCGACGCGGTGCGCCGCATCGTCGATCGCGGCCAGGACCAGGCCACGTTGTTCTTCGTCGAGCGTGGGCAGAACCTCGGGTCCGAGGGCCGAGGTCCACAGGTCCCGGTAGAAAGGGACGTACCAGTCCGGCGGCTGCGGCGTGGCGTCGGGGCGTTCCGCCGCGTCGGCCCCGGCCGTCACCACGCCCGCAAGCAGCGACACCGCCAGCGAAGCCACGACGCGACCCGGCCTGAGATATTGCATGCCCCGATGCTATCGCTCGGCCCCCCGGCCCGCAAAGGTTTTAACCGCCGTACTGCTTGGCGTAGTAGTCGCGGTAGGCACCGCTCTTGACGTTGCGCCACCAAGGCTCGTGGTCGATGTACCATTTGACCGTGTCTTCCAATGCCCGCGGCCAGGCCGATCTGGAGGGACGCCACCCGAGTTCTTGTTCCAACTTCCGGGGGTCGATGGCGTAGCGGCGGTCATGGCCGGCGCGGTCGGTGACGTGCTGGATCATGTCGTGGCCCTTGCCCATGACCTCGAGGATGGCGTGGGTCAGCTCGAGGTTGCTGCGTTCGTTGTTGCCGCCGATGCAGTACCGCTCGCCGGGCCGGCCCTTCTCCAGGACGGTCAGGACGGCCTCGTTGTGGTCTTCGACGTGGAGCCAGTCGCGGACGTTCTTGCCGTCGCCGTAGAGCGGAACCTGCTTGCCCTCGATCAGGTTGGTGACGAATAGCGGGATGACTTTTTCGGGGAACTGGTAGGGCCCGAAGTTGTTCGAGCAGTTGGTGACGCGGACGTCCATGCCGAAGCTGTGGGCGTAGGCCAGCGCGATCAGGTCGCTGCCGGCCTTGCTCGACGAGTACGGCGAGCTCGGGGCGTACGGCGTGTCTTCGGTGAACTTCAGCTCGGGTCGGTCCAGCGGCAGGTCGCCGAAGACCTCGTCGGTGCTGACGTGGATAAAAGGTTTGGTATTCCGGGGGTCGGTCTTGCGGAGGGCGTCGAGCAGGGTCTGGGTGCCGAGGACGTTGGTCTCGACGAACGGCCGGGCGTCGATGAGCGAGCGGTCGACGTGGGACTCGGCGGCCATGTGCACGACGGCGTCGCAGCGCTCGGCGAGTTTCGTGCAGAGTTCGAGGTCGAGAATGCTGCCGTGGACGAAGTCGTATCTCGGGTCGTCCTCGACGTCGGCCAGGTTCTCGGGGTTGCCGGAGTAGGTCAGGGCGTCGAGGTTGACGATCGCGTGGTCGGGGTGATCGCGCAACACATGGCGCACGAAGTTGGACCCGATGAAGCCGCTGCCGCCGGTGAGGAGGATTTTCATGATCGTGAAGATTTAGCCACGGATAAACACGGATAAACGGGGATGCCGCGGGTCGCGGTGATCGTACCGCATCCCTGTTTATCTGCGTTCATCCGTGACTAATTGCTTGATGGTTTGCGATAAATTGCGTTGCCAATCGGGCATCGGGCCGACGGCGGCCTCGGTGCGGGACAGGTCGAGGACGCTGTAGGCGGGGCGTTGGGCGGGGCGGGGGAACTGGTCGGTGGTGCAGGGTTGGAGGTCGCAGGTGTGACCCGCGAGGACCGAGATTTCTCGGGTGAATTCGTACCAGGTGCATTGCCCGCCGTCAGTGACGTGGTAGGTACCGGACGGGGCGGCGAGCAGTTGTTTGGAGACGACGGCGAGGTGCGTCGCGCTGGTGGGCCGGCCGCGCTGGTCGTCGACGACGCTGAGCGTGTCGCGTTCGGCGGTGAGGCGGAGCATGGTGCGGACGAAGTTCTGGCCCCACGGGGCGTAGAGCCAGCTCGTGCGGAGGATGCGGTGGTCGCAGCCGCTTTCACGGATCGCGGCCTCGCCGACGGCCTTGGTCCGGCCGTAGGCGTTGACCGGGTCGATCGGGGCGTCGGTCGGGTAAGGGGTGTCGGCCTGGCCGTTGAACACGTAGTCGGTCGAGTAGTGCAGCAGGGTCGCGTCGATCGACTTGCAGCGTTCGGCGAGGCGGGCGGGGCCGTCGGCGTTGACCCGCATCGCGTCGGCCTCGTGGGCCTCGCAGCCGTCGACGTCGGTGTAGGCGGCGCAGTTGACCACGACCCGCGTGCCCTCCGGGACGGCCCGGGCGATCGCGTCGCGGTCGGTGATGTCGAGTTGTCGGCGGTCGTAAGCGGCGTGCGAAGCCCCGGCGGCTTGCAGCAGCTGGGTCCAGGCGCGGCCGAGCATGCCGATGGCCCCGGTGACGACATAAGCGGGCGGCTCGTTCACGCCCCGGCCTCGGCGACGCCGTCGGTCGCGGGGTCGTGCACGAACGGGCTGTCGAGCTCGGCGAGCGTCGGCAGCTTCGCGTCTTTGTCCGACAGCACCGCGTCGTCGGCGGTCGTCTGCCAGTCGATGCCCAGGGCGGGGTCGGACCAGAGCAGGCCGGCGTCGCATTGCGGGGCGTAGGTGCCGGTGACCTTGTAGAGGATCATCGTGTCGGGCGCGAGCGTGGCGAAGCCGTGCGCGAAGCCGCGGGGCACGAGCAGCTGCTCGCCGTTCTCGGCGCTGAGCACGGCGGTGACGTGCCGGCCGTAGGTCGGCGAGCCCTTGCGGATGTCCACCGCCACATCGAGCAACGCGCCTTGCGCACAGCGGACGAGTTTGTCCTGGGCGTGCGGCGGGGTCTGGAAGTGCAGGCCGCGCACCGTGCCGACGGCGGCGGAGAGCGACTCGTTGTCCTGAACGAAGTCGAGGTCGATCCCGTGCTCGGCGAGTTTCGGCCGGCTGTAGACCTCGGCGAAGTAGCCGCGGTGGTCGCCGAAGCGCTTCGGGGCCAGGCGTTGGACGGCGGGGATGGCGGTGGGGAGGACTTGCATGGGAAATTGGTTTTGTAAAGCAGCCCGCTAAGCCGCGAGCGGCTTTACAGCCAGGGCTCGACGTGGTCGTCGGCGAGCAGTTGCTGGAGGTATCGGCCGTACTCGATCTTCGCCAGCGGGGCGGCGAGGGTTTCGAGTTGGGCGTCGTCGATGAATTTCATGCGCCAGGCGATCTCCTCGGGGCAGGCGATCATGGTGCCCTGGCGCTGCTCGATGGCCTCGACGAACGTGCCGGCCTGGAGCAGCGACTCGTGGGTGCCGGCGTCGAGCCAGGCGGTGCCGCGGGACCAGAGCTTGACGCTCAGCTTGCCGCGTTCCATGTAGATGCGGTTGAGGTCGGTGATCTCCAGCTCACCGCGGGGCGAGGGCGCGAGGTCCTCGGCGATCGCGGTGACGTCGTGGTCGTAGAAGTACAGGCCGGGCACGGCGAAGTGGCTCTTGGGCTTCGCGGGCTTTTCTTCGAGGGACACGACCTTGCCATCGGAGTCGAACTCGACGACGCCGTACCGCTCGGGGTCGCGGACGGGGTAGCCGAAGACGGTCGCGCCGTCGGTGACGGCGGCGGCGTCGAGGACCTGTTGCCGCAGCCCGCTGCCGTGGAAGATGTTGTCGCCCAGGATCAGGCAGCACGGGGCGTCGGCGGTGAACGACTTGTCGAGCAGGAACGCCTGGGCCAGGCCCTTGGGCTCGGGCTGCTCGATGTAGGAAAACGACATGCCCCATTTCGCCCCGTCGCCCAGCAGCCGGCGGAACTGCGGCAGGTCGTGCGGCGTGGAAATGACCAGCACCTCCCGGATGCCCGCGAGCATGAGCACGGACAGCGGGTAATAGATCATCGGCTTGTTGTAGACCGGCAGCAGCTGCTTGCTGACGGCGTGGGTCAGCGGGTGCAGCCGGGTGCCGTGCCCGCCGGCGAGGATGATGCCCTTCATGGAGTGGCCCTGGATCGTGTGTATCCGTACGGGCTTAGCATCGGCCGAAAGCGGCCGCCGGTCCAGTATCGGGGCGGGTCCGGGAGTCGGGCGACATGTCCTATGCTGTTGGATACGCCCCGCCCCATCTCCGCATGACGCAACTCCGCCGCCAACTCGACCGCCGGGCCCGCTACGGGCTGAACCACGTCTCGCTGATCGGCAACGACCTGCCCCGCCGCTGCGGCATCGCCACCTTCACCGCCGACCTGGCCGACGCATTAGCGGACGCTTCGCCCGAGGCGACGGTCCACAACGTGGCGATGAACGACCGGGCCGAGGGCTACCGCTACCCGAACCGGGTCTGGTTCGAGATCAACCAGAACCGGCTGGGCGAGTACCGCCTCGCGGCCGACTTTTTGAACATGGGCGGCGTCGACGTCGTGAGCTTGCAGCACGAGTTCGGCATCTTCGGCGGCGACGCGGGGAGCCACCTCTACGAGCTGCTCCGCCGGCTACGCATGCCGGTGGTCGCCACGCTTCACACCGTTCTCAAGGATCCGGCCCCGAAGTACCGCGAGGGCATGAAAGAGCTGGCCAAGTACTGCGACCGCTTCGTCGTCATGGCCGAGCGGGCCCACGACTTCCTCACCGGTGTCTACGGCATCGACAAGTCCCGCGTCCGCCTGATCCACCACGGCATCCCGGACGTGCCCTTCGTCGACCCGAACTACTACAAGGACCAGTTCGGCGTCGAGGGCAAGAAGGTCATCCTGACCTTCGGCCTGCTCGGCCCGAGCAAGGGCCTGGAGAACATGGTCGAGGCGATGCCCCGCATCGTCGCCGCCCACCCCGACGCGGTGTACATGGTCCTGGGCGCGACGCACCCGGGCGTCCTGGCGCACAGCGGCGAAGACTACCGCCTCGGGCTGCAACGCCGGGCGAAGGAGCTGGGCGTGGCGGACCACATCAAGTGGTTCAACAAGTTCGTCGAGCTCGACGAGCTGGTCGAGTTCCTCGGCGCGGCCGACGTGTACGTCACGCCCTACGAGAACGAGGCGCAGATCACTTCCGGCACGCTGGCGTACGCGCTGGGCACCGGCAAGGCGACCGTGGCGACGCCGTACTGGTACGCCCAGGAGATGCTCGCCGACGGCCGGGGCCGGCTCGTGCCGTTTAAGAACACCGATGCGATGGCGGACGCGGTCATCGACCTGTTCACGAACGAGGTCTCGCGGCACGCGGTGCGGAAAAGCGCGTACCAGTTCACGCGCGAGATGCGGTGGTCGACCGTGGCCGGGCAGTACTGGGAGCTGTTCGCCGAGGTCCGGGAGGAGCGTAACCGCAGCCCCAAGCCGCTGGCCGGGGCCAAGGCGGCCCACCGCTCCGAGACGCCCGAGCTGCAGGAGATCAAGCTCGACCACCTCTGGACGCTGACCGACAGCTGCGGCATCCTCAGCCACGCCCGCTACACCGTGCCGGACCGCGGCTCGGGCTACACGACCTCGAACAACGCCCGCGCCCTGGTCGCCACCCTCGTGGCGCAGGACCACCTCAAGGCCACCCCCGAGGACGCCCGGCGGATGGACGAATCGGCGGCGCACTACCTCGCGTTTCTGGAGCACGCCTTCGACGGCGACGCCGGGCGGTTCCGCCGGCGGATGACCTACGACCGCACCTGGGACGACGAGCCGTTCAGTGAGGACTCGCACGGCCAGGCCCTCCGCGCCCTGGGCGAGACCGTCTCTCGCTCCCAGGTGCCGGGCCACCTCGGGCTCGCGGTCAACCTCTTCCACCGCGCCCTGCCCGCCTGCGAATCGTTCGAGCACGTCCACGGCTGGGCCTACTCGCTCATCGGCATCCACGCCTACCTCCGCCGGTTCTCGGGCGACAGCTCGGCCCGCCGCGTCCGCGAGACGCTGGCCCACCGGCTCTACGGCGCGTTCCAGCAAAACGCCGCCGCCGACTGGCCCTGGCCCACGGACCAGGTGACCTACACCGCGTCGCGCCTGCCCCACGCCCTGCTGCTCAGCGGCCGGTGGATGTTCAACAACGCCATGATCCAGCAGGCCCTGCGCAGCCTCGAGTGGCTCCAAGGCATCCAATATTCCGGGGCCGACGGCCAGTTCGCGCCCGTCGGCAGCGAGGGCTGGTACCCCCGCGGCGGTTCCAAGGCCCGCTTCAACCAGACCCCCGCCGAGGCCTCCGGCACGATCGACGCCAACCTCGAAGCCTTCCGCGTCACCAACGACCGCAAGTGGCTCGACCGCGCGTACAAGTGCCTCAGCTGGTTCCTCGGCGACAACGACCTGCGCCAGCCTCTCTACGACCACGCCACCGGCGGCTGCTGCGACGCCCTGCTCCCGCACGGCGTCGACGCCAACCAGGGCGCACAGGCCACCGTCTCCTGGCTGCTCTCACTCCTGTCGCTCTACGAACACAACCTCGCCGAGGAACAGGACACGCCCCCCACCGACGCCCCGCCCGGCCCGGCCGAACCCGCCGACACCGCCCCGCCGCCACAGGCCACCGGCCCCCGGCCGCCGACCCGCCCCGCCCCGTCGCCGACCGTCACCCCCAACCTCCGCCCGCCGCGTCCCAAAAACCAGACCGATCCGGCCCCCACCGCGTAGCGGGCGGACTCGTCCGCCCGTCGGTGACTCATCAATACGCCCCGCGCCCGCCGCACACCGCCGCCAGCGTCCGGCCCAGCACCCACAGGTCCATCCCCCACCCCCGCCGCCGCACGTACCGCCGGTCCAGCTTGACCCGTCGGCCGTACGGCAGCTCGTTCCGCCCGCACACCTGCCACAGCCCGGTGAGCCCGGGCCGGACCCGGCGGTAATGTGCGAAGCCCTCGCCGTAGCGCATCCGTTCTTCGACCGGGATCGGCCGGGGCCCGACCAGCGACATCTCGCCCCGCAGCACGTTGAACAGCTGCGGCAGCTCGTCCAGCGAAGACCGCCGCAGCCACCAGCCCAGCCGCGTCAGCCGGGGGTCGCGTCGCAGCTTCGCGTGCCGGCCCCACTCCGCCGCCGCCACCGGGCAGCCCGACAGCACGTCCGGTAACGAAGCGTCGGCCCCGTCGCGCATCGACCGAAGCTTCAGCAGCGTGAACACCCGGCCACCCTTGCCGTAACGCCGCTGCCGGTACACCGCCGGGCCGGGCGAGTCCAGCCGCACCGCCAGCACCAGCAGGCCCAGCAGGGGCAGCCACAACGGCGTGGCCAGCACCACCGCCGCGACCTCGGCCGCCCTCCGGAGCCACGGCTCGGCCGGGTCCGCCGCGGCGGTCGCGGGAACCGTCAAGCCCGGGGCGGCGGCCGGTCGGAGAACGATGGAGGCTTGGGACAAAACGCAGACTCAAGAAAAGTGGCGTATCGACGCTGAACCCAGTCGGCCAAGCGGCCGCGGAACACCTCGGCGCTGAACGCTCGTGCGTCAGAGTGTAACTCCGCCGGCCCGGCCGTCACCCCCTGCGCTTCGAACCGCTCGACCGCCTCGCGGATCCCCGCGGTCGTCGGGCGGTCGAAGAACACCCCGCTGCGTCCATCCCCGACCGTCTCCAACACCCCTCCCCGGCCCAGCGCGATCACCGGGCACCCCGCCGCCAGCGCCTCGACCGGGACCATGCCGAAGTCTTCGTGCGCCGCGAATACCAACGCCCGTGCCCGCTCCAGCCGGTCCGCCACCGCCGCGTCGTCCAACGCGCCGGCCAGCTCGACGTTCCGGCCGTCGGCCCCGGCCCGCCGCACCCGCCGCGCGATCGCCCGCCGCTGCGGCCCGTCGCCGATCACCACCAGCCGCCGACTCGTCCCCAGGAACGCCTCGACCGCCGCGCCCGTGTTCTTGTAGCCCACCAATCGGCCGAGCGTGACGTAATAGTCCTCCCGCGGCCGGTCCGGCCGGAAGCGTCCGACGTCCACCGGCGGGTGGATCACCTCGGCCTCCCGGCGGTACGTCTTGGCGATCCGCCGGGCGACGTGGCGTGAGTTGGCGGCGAACGTGTCGACCCGCGACGCCGCCGCCACGTCCCACCCCCGGAAGCGGTGCAAGAGGTACCGACGCAGCGGCGCGGCCACTTCCGGGGGCAGGTGGTCGTGGTGCAGGTCCCAGGCGTAGCGGGCCGGGCTGTGGGTGTAGCACAGGTGCAGCTGGTCGGCCGACGTGAGCACGCCGTGGGCCGCCGCGTGGTGTGAGCTGAGCACGACGTCGAAGCCGCGCAGGTCGTGTCGCTCCACGGCGTGGGGCATCAGCGGCAGCAGCAGCCGGTGGCGATCGCGCAGCCCGGGCAGCCGGTCGAGAAACGAGGCCCGCAGGTCGCGGTCGGCCAGCGGCGTGCCGTCCAGCACGCCGCGGCGGCAGGTGGTCACGAAGATCGGCGCCTCGGGATACACCGCCGCCATCTCGGCCAGCACCCGCTCGCTGCCGTGGTACCCCGCGATGCACTCGTGGACCAGCGCGACCCGCATCAGGCCCCGAAAAACGACCGCACCGCCTCGGCGACGTAGGCCCGCTGCGCTTCGCCCAGCTCCGGGTAGACCGGCAACGCCAGCACCTCATCCGCCGCCCGCTCGCTCTCCGGGAAGTCGCCCCGCCGATACCCCAGCGACGCGAAGCACGGCTGCTCGTGCAGCGACAGCGGGTAGTACACCGCGCAGCCGATCTTCCGCGCCCGCAGGTGCGCGAGCAGGTCGTCCCGCCGCGGCGTCCGCACCACATATTGGTTGTAGATCGACCCGCAGCCCTCGGCGATCACCGGCGTCTGGAGTTCTTCCAGCCCGGCAAACCGCTCGTCGTAGTACGCCGCGTTGGCCCGCCGTGCGTCGTGCCAGGCGTCGAGACGCTTGAGCTTTACCGACAGGTACGCCGCGTTGAACGAGTCCATGCGGAAGTTGCCGCCGACCTCCAGGTGGTGGTACCGCGCTTCGCCCGTGCCGGCCCCGTGGTTGCGCAGCAGCCGCATCCGCTCGGCCAGCCCGGCGTCGGGCGTGAGCACCATCCCGCCGTCGCCCGCCCCGCCCAGGTTCTTCGTGGGGTAGAAGCTCAACGCCGTGGCGACCGACCGCTGGCCCGCCCGGTCGCCGCGGTACGTCGCCCCGATCGCCTGGGCCGCGTCCTCGATCACGTGCAGCCCGCGGGCCTCGGCGATCGCCTCGACCGCGTCCAGGTCCGCCATCTGGCCGAAGAGGTGGACCGGCATCACCGCCCGCGTCCGCTCGGTGATTTTGGCTTCGACCTTCCGGGGGTCGAGGTTGAACGTGTCCGGGTCGATGTCGCAGAACACCGGGCGGACGCCCTGGCGGTACAGCGACCCGGCCGTGGCGAAGAACGTGAACGGCGAGGTGACGACCTCGTCGCCGCAGCCGATCTTCAGGGCCATGAGCGCCAGCAGCAGCGCGTCGGTCCCCGACGAGCACGACACGGCGTGGTCCACCCGGCAGTAATCGGCGACCTGTTGTTCGAGCTCGACGCAGGCCGGGCCGTTGCACACCGCCTGGCCGTCGAGCACCTCGGCGATACGCGGCAGAATCTCGTCCCGCAGCGACGCGTACTGCGCCCGCAAGTCCAACAACGGCACCGCCGCGACCGCGGGGTCGGCGACGTTCGGGCTCGCGGCTTCGCTCACGCCCATCGTTCCATCTTAACGCAACCCCTCCGCCGGTTCCGCCTCGGCGGCACCCAGCCGGTGCAGCGACCACGGCTCGCCGCTACGCAGGTCCCGCGTTTCCGCGACCGCCGGCCCGACCGGAGACCGCAGTGGCTCGCCGTCGTACGGCCGCAACCACCAACGTTCCGCGTCGGCCGGGAACCGCGTCGGCCGGTCGATAACCGCCCGTCGCGACAGAGCCGCCAGTTCCGCCCACATCGGCCGGTCGGCCAGCAGCACCGCGTCCGTTGGTGAACCGCGTCGCAGCACCTCGGCCAGCTCGACCGCCGCCGCGTACTTGCCGCTGCGGTACGCCGCGTAGAACGTCTCGCCCGTCCGCTGCTCCACCACGACAAAACCGATCCCCACCAAGTTCGACGCCACCAGCAGGCCCACCGCCGTCCGCCGCGCGGCGAGCCGTGCCCCCCGCGGCCAACGCCGGGTCGCGTCCCACACCAGCCGACCCCCGCCCACCAGCAGCACCGGCAGCACCGGCAGCACGTAACGCGTGTCGTTCAGGAACACCAGCCACTGCGCGACGAACGCCACGAACAACACGCCCCACAACAACCGCACCCGCAGCAGCCACAGCCCCCCCGCCACCACGCCCGCCGACAACGGCCAGGCCAACGCCGGCGGGACGTCCTGCCCGAACACCGCCTCGGGCAGCGACTCGGTCATGAGCTGGCTGAGGTTGATCCACAGCCCGGCCGGGGTGATCTCCGTCAATGAGTTCAGCAGGATCACCGCGTCGAGGCGCACGGCCGGCACGAGCAGCCCCCCCGCCACCGCCACCACCAAGCCGACCGCCAGCGCTAAAGCCCTGCCGCGGCCGCGGCCGGGCTTGACGGGTGAGGTTGCAACCATGCGGATCAGTTCCGCGATCCCGAACCCCGCCACCACCACCGCGCCGACGCTGCGGAACGCTAGCATCCACACCACGCCCAGCCCGATCAAGCCCCAGGCCGTTGCCGCGGACCGGCCGTCAGAACGTGGCCCGACCCGCCGCTCGTGGCCCCACAGCAGCAGCAGCAGCCCGACCGTGAACGGCAGCTCGGTCAGCAGCCCGAAGGCCGTCTCGTAGAAGTGACGGTTGGTCGCCAGCAGCAGCGTCGCCGCCGCGGCGAGCCGGGGGCCGTGGTTCACACGTAAAACGCGGTGCGTGAGCACCAGAGCCGCCGCGGCGAAGCCGAGCATCATCAGGCCGGTGGCGACACCGGGCGTGCCGCCGAGCGCCGCGACGCACGACGCCAGCCCCGGCGGCGTCCGCGGGTCCGCCGCGAGCAGGGCGTCGGCTTCGCCCCGCAGCCGACGCGCCTGGTTGACGATGCCCGCGCTATCGGCCGTGATCCGCCACCGGCCGTTGAACCCCGCGGCGTAGATCAGGATCAGCCCCCCGCCCGCGGCCCGCCACCACCTCGGCGTCGGCCACCTCTCGCCCGGCGGCGTGGCGTGGGCATCGGGTTGGCTTCGGACACACGCCGACGAGTATACGGGCCGCGGCGGTCTCCTCCGTCCGCCGCGGCCCGCGGCGACATCCGCTGCGATCAACCTAGGCCGGGCGTGTGACGCCGCCGTGTCCGGGCCGTTAAGGCCCGATGAGTTTCGCCGGCCGGGCCCAACTCAACTGCCGGGGCCGACCGGCCGATGGTTGCCGTGGGGAAGCGTGGGGTGCCGGGGCCCCGCCCGGGCTTGACCATTGATGCTGACCTACCCCCCGCTCCGCGACGACACGCACGACGACGCGATCGGCCAACCGGCCGAGACCGCCCGCCTATGGGTCAGCGACCGCCAGTGGCTGGCGATGCTGCGGGCGGTCAAAAACGACGCCGGCCCGCCCGCCGAAGGCTTGGCCCGCGGCGGCAGCGACGCCACCGGGAACCGTGCCCGGCCCCGCCACGCCGCGAGCTTCCGCGGCGTCATCCGCCTCGCCCCCCCCGAGCGGCCCGGCGACGACCACGGCACCTACCTCGTCCACAGCCGCAACATCTCCGCCGGCGGCATGGGCTTCGTCCACGACCGCCCCCTCCGCGTCGGCACCCGCTGCACCGTCGCGCTGCGGCCCGCCGAGGGACGCGGCCTGATCCTCGCCGCCCGCGTCGCCTGGTGCCGCCCCGTCGACGAGCCCGCCGGCGACCACCACCCCGAACACGCCCACGACGTCGGCGTCCAGTTCGACCAACCCATCGACCTCAACCCGTTTTTCCCCGCCGCCTAGGCCCGGATCGGCCCGCACACCGAAAGCCGCACCATGTCGAGCACCGCCCAACCCGACCTCTCGGCCCCGCAGCTCGCCGCCCTGCTCGACGAGCTGGTCCACACGCACCTGACCGAGGCCGACTGGCACGACGCGCTGGCGCGGATCGAGCGGGCCCCGCGCGACGTCGCGGGCTTCGCCGGCCCCGACCGCCGCGCGGCCGGGCCCCGCCACCCGCTGCGGCAGAGCTGCCTGGTCCGCGCCCAGCCGGCCGGGGGCGAGCCCTGTGTCTACCTCGCCGGGGCCCGCGACCTGAGCCGCGGCGGCCTGGGCCTGCTGATGGCCCACGCCCTGATGCCCGGCCGCGAGGTCCTCGTCGCCCTCGAGACCAGCGACGGCCACGGCCAACTCCTCGACGCCGTCGTCGTCCGCTGCGAACGCCTCGACACCGAAGACCGCGGCAAGTCCGTCTGGGAGCTCGGCGTCCAGTTTGTCCGGCCGGTCGATCCGGGCCCGTTCCTCGCCCCGGCCGACGGCTGAACGCCGCCTGATCTTTCGCTACAGGCCAGCGTGGCGGCGTAATATCCCGCCATGCCACGATTCTTCTTCCCGCTGCTGGGCCTCGGGTTCTCGGCGTGTCTCGCAATCGGCCCGGGCTGCACCGGCACTCCGGCTCGGACCGCCTCGACGCCGCCTCCGCAGAAACCGACCGCCGTCGAACCTGTCCGGCCCGACCTCGACGACGACCACGAGGCCGAGACGCCCGCCGCGGCGGCCACGCCGCAAGTCGCCGACACCACCGCCCCGGGCCCGCCGCCGCCGGGCGGGCAGGCCCGCACCGAGGCCTTCACCCCCGAGCAGATGCGCAGCGCCGTCCGCAACTTCGCGGACCAGTACCGCCAGACCATCGCCGCCGCCTGCGACCGCATCGTCCGCGAGGCCGGCGACAACCCCGAGCTGCGCCGCCGGGCGCACCAGACCAAGATCGACGGCGCGACCGCGATGTACGACATCGCCGTCGATCCGGTCCCGGCCTCGGCGATGCTCAACGCCGTCGTGGCCGTGAGCATCCAGACCCACTACCTCAAGCACGCCGGCGAGGCCGTGTTCGGCGAGTACACCCCCCTGCTCGTCGAGCAGGCCGAGTACCTGCAGGAAGAGGTCTTCCGCATCTGCGCCCGGGTCATGGACGACGAGGCCCGCGTCGAGCTGCTGAGCCTGATCAACCAGTGGTGCGAAGAGAACCCGGGCGTCCAGGACTTCTGGTACATCCGGCTGGCCGACCTGCCGGGCGTGCGGGAGCGGCTGAGCTTCCGGCTGTCGGACGTCACCGGGCTGCTGGGCTTCCTCAACCCCACGGCCGACGCCCAGAAGGCCGCCAGCAACCTCGACGCCCTCGCCGAGCGGATGGGCTGGCTCGGCCCCCGGCTGATGATCCTCGCGCAGTGGCGGGCCGAGGCCGTGGTCTACGACAGCCTCGCCAACACCCAGCTGCCCGAGGCCCTCGCGCTCGGCGAACGCTTCGCCGCCGTCGCCGAGGACCTGCCCGCGACGATCGACGACCAACGCGCCAAGTTCTTCGCCGACCTCGAAGCCAACGAGGACACGCTCAACAACCTGCTCGGCAACTCGCAGACGCTGACCGCCGAGGCCAACGCGCTTCTCGAGACCGTCGACACGATCGCCGAGCGCGTCGGCACGATGCAGGAGCGGGCGATCGCGGCGGCGGAGAAACGCCCGCCGCCGGACCCCGACGCCCCGCCCGGTCGGCCGTTCGACATCACCGAGTACACCGCCGCGCTGGTCGAACTGCAGCGGGTCGTCGCCGACGCCAACGACCTGCTGAACAACGCCGAGAGCGCGACGGCCGCCGAGGCGCTCGACGCCCGGCTCACGACGCTGGGCGACGCCGCGGGCCGGGTGATCTGGACCGCCGCGGCTGCGGCCGTGGTCGCCGGCGTGCTGCTGATCCTGGCGGTGAAGTTCATCCCGTCGCGGCGGCGGGGCTGAGCGCAAATACGCGCAACCCCCAACGCCCACCGGACCCCAGGTTGTCAATGAGCGGGCACCCCACGCCCCCACCCGCACCGCTTCGCGGCCGCCGCGGCGGGGTGGTGAGGTCCGATCCGTTTTTCGCCGCCAAGGACGCCAAGAGCGCCAAGAAAGGCATCAAGTCATTTTCTGATTTTTGACTTGGTCTTCCTTGGCGCTCTTGGCGTCCTTGGCGGCAAACGGATCGAAACCTCCGGGCGTGCGCCCCCGGCCGAGCCGTGGTGTCTGGACCCCGGGGGTTTCCGACAAGGTGGTACCCCGGGCATCGCCGCCGACACGCGGTCACTCGACCCGGCCGTCCGCCGCGGGCGGGCCCGGCCTTGTCTGGTCCCGGAGGTCCGCCGGCAAAACGGGGGCCGACACTATGGGGCGCAACGAACGATTCGTGCGCGAAATCAGCCGCCATGACCCGCGACGCCACGGCGCAGGTTCCGGCCGCGACACGGTTTGAAATTTTTGTGTGTTTTGTGAATTTTCGTGGCAGAACGCCGCGACTCCGTGCGCACGAACCGTGCCGCCGCTACGCAGCGGCGGGGGTGGATGAAGTAAGATGTACGGATGGAGACGCGGTTGGCGGCGGGCTCGACGCTGGGGGTACTGGGCGTCGGGCAACTCGGCCGGATGTTTGCCGACGCCGCGCACGCCCTGGGCTACCGCGTCCATACGCTGGGCCCCGCGGCCGACGCCCCGGCCGTGCAGGTGGCCGACGAGCACACCCGGGCCGACTACGACGACCTCGACGCCGTGGGCCGCTTCGCCCGGGCGGTGGCGGTGGTGACCTACGAGTTCGAGAATGTGCCGGCCGCGACAGCCGCGGCCTGCGCCGCCCACGCGCCGGTGCTGCCGGGGCCGCACGTGCTGGCGGTGGCGCAGGACCGGGTCCGCGAGAAGACGACGCTGCGGGACCACGGCGTGGCCGTCGGGCCGTTCGCGCCGGTCGGGTCCGAGAGCGAGCTGCGTAACGCGATCCAACAGATCGGCCTTCCGGGGGTGCTCAAGACCGCCGGCGGGGGGTACGACGGCAAGGGGCAGCGCGTGCTGCGCAGCGACGCCGACGCGGTCTACGGCTGGGAAGACCTGGGCCGGCGGCCGTGCATCTACGAGGCGTTCGTCGACTTCGCGCAGGAGCTCAGCGTCGTCGCCGCGCGGTCCCGCGGCGGCGAGGTCCGCTGCTTCGGCCCGATCGCCAACACCCACCGCAACCACATCCTCGACGTCTCGGTGTTGCCCGCCGGCGTGCCGCAAAACGTCGCCGACGAGGCGGTCGCCACCGCGACGCGGATCGTGGCGGCCCTCGACGTGGTCGGGGTGCTGTGCGTCGAGTTCTTCGAGCTTCGTGAACCCGCGGAGGGCGGCGCCCGTGTGCTGGTCAACGAGCTCGCCCCCCGGCCGCACAACTCGGGCCACCTCACGATCGAGGCCTGCCCCGCGAGCCAGTTCGAGCAACAGGTCCGCGCCGTCGCCGGCCTGCCCCTGGGCGACCCGACCCCCCAACAACCCGCCGCCATGGTCAACCTCCTCGGCGACCTCTGGCCCCCTCCCCCCGGAAGTTCTCACTCCGACCCCGGAAGCTCTCGCGGAGCGGTCGAACCCGACTGGTCGCTCGTCCAAAGCGACCACCTGCACCTGCATCTCTACGGCAAGACCGACCCCCGCCCCGGCCGCAAGATGGGACACCTCACCGCCCTGGCCCGCACCCCGCACGAAGCGATCCGCGACGCCGTCGAGGCCCGCGCCCGCCTCACCCCGTACGCCGGGCTCACGCCCGATTGAGACCTCAACCCGACCGCTTGCGATACAGCCTGTCGTAAGCGTCCGTGGTCCGACGCAGGTCGAACCGCCGCTCGATCCACGCCCGCCCCGCGGCACGCAGCGTGTGAAGTGACGCGACATCCAGCGAGAGTATCTTCCGCATCGCCTCGGCCAACGCCCCGGCGTCGCGCTCGGGCACGACGAAGCCCTGCGCTTCCGGGGGCAGCGCTTCGGGGTTACCGGCGTGGGCGGTGGTGACGACGGGCGTGCCGACGGCTTGGGCCTGCATGAGCACCATCGGGCAGCCCTCGGCGTCGCCGTCGGCGGCGGTGCAACTCGGCGCGACCAGTGCCCACGCCGACCGCATGACGTCGCCCAGTTCTTCGTAGGGCATGACGCCCCGAAACCGCACCCGCTGCGCGATCGCCAGACGCTCGGCCAGCGTGGCGGGACCGGCATCGCCGCCGCCGACGACGTCGAGCCCCGCGTCGTCGAACGCGGGGTCCCGGCACAGCTCGGCCCAGGCGTGCAACAGCGTGTCGAGCCCTTTTTTCTCGACGAACCGCCCGACGAACAGCAGCCGGCGCTCGCGGGTCTCGGCGGGGTCGAACGTCCAGGCATCGGGGTCGATACCCAGCGGGATCACGTCGACGCTCGACGCCGGCACGCCGCACGCGGTCAGCCGGCGGCGCATGTCGTCCGACAACGCGACGAACCGCCCGCCGCGTTCGGCGAAGACGCGGTAACGCGTCGCCCACGCCGGGTCGCGCAGCAGCCGCGACGTGTCGTAGCCGTAGCAAGACACGACGGCCGGGGTGCCGCGGGCGAGGTGGGGCAGGGCGTGGAGCAGCCGCGGGCCGAAGTGGCCGTGGACCAAGTCGAAGCGGCCCGGGACGGCCGGCTCGCGCCGCGCGACCGCCTGCAACTCGGCTTCAACCGCCGCGTCGTCGCCGGGCCGTACGGCGATCCGCGGCAGGTCGTGGACCACGCCGATGCTTTCGGGGTCGGTGTCCACCGACTCGGCGGCCCATGTCATCCTGTGGCCGCGTTGTGCGAGCGCCGAAGGCACCTCGAACATCGTGCGCTCGGTCGCCGCGCCAAACACGTTGTAGAGCTGCAGGACCTCAGCCACCGCTCGCTTCCGGCTTGTAGCCCCGGCACGTCGCGCTGGCGCAGAAGCGGTCTGCGCCGCCCGTGACTTGCCACAGCGTTTTCATCAGCCGGCCCCGGTACGGCGCGTCCATCGCCGTCACGCCGACGAAGCCGAGCCGCGTCAACAGCGCCCGCAGTTCGCTCGGCCGGTAGAGGTGGACGTGGGTCGGGTCCGCGTCGCGTTCGGCGCGGTTGAGCCGGCAGGGCGAGGCGACGTAAAGCAGCCCCCCCGGACGCAGCACGCGGTACGCCTCGCCCAACGCGCGTTCGGCCACGGTCGGCGGCAGGTGTTCGATCACTTGGTTCATGACTACGGCTATGAAAGCGTCGTCGTCCAAAGGCAGCGGCTGATCCAAGTCGTGGTGCCGCAGGTCGATCGCGGGGAAGCGAGACCGGCCGATCGCGACGGCGTCGGGCGAGGCGTCGAGGCCGGTCGCCGTGAAGCCGAACCGCGTCGCGCACTCGACGAGCAGGCCGGTCCCGGCGCCGAGGTCCAGCAGCGGGCCGGGCCGGCCGTGGCGGACGACGTGCGACAGGATCGGGCGGTAGTGCGACCACGGGCGGTCGGCGTACCACCGCGTGAAGTACGCCGCGTCGCCCACGCCGGGCGGACGCCCCGGAAGCGGCGGCGTCACGAAGCGCCCGCCGCTTCCGGGGCGTGCCCGGCGAGGACGCTGATCCGCTCGCCGAGGTCGTCGTATTCGGCGACGCGTTGCAGGTCGTAGCCGGGGAACATCGCGCGGTATTCGTCCTCGCGGCGGAAGGCCCAGTGCGCGGCGTCGGGCAGGTCGGAGGTGTTCTCGACCAGCACGAGCAGCCCGCCGGGCCGCAGGACGCGGCGGACCTCGGCCACGGCGCGGACCAGTCGTCGGCCCCGCAGCCCGCCGAGCACCAACCCGACGAAGACCAGCCCGGCGCTGCTGTCGCTCAGCCCGACGCGGCCGTCGGGGCAGTGCATGAACCGGGTGCGGGCCGTGGCGGTGGCCCGCTCGATCAGCGGCAGCGTCGGGTCCACGCCGACCGCCCGGCCGCCGATCAGCTCGGCCAGCTCGTCCGTGAACCGCCCCGTGCCGCAGCCGAAGTCCAGGGCCAGGCCCTCGTCGCCGCGGACCAGGGATCGCAGGGCGGGGAAGATCGCGTGGCGCTGCGTCTCGGTCACCGCGTCGAGTTGATCGGCCGGGTGGTGGAGGTTGAAGACCGCCCGCGGCCCGAGCCGCGTCGCGCGTTCTTCCCAAAACGGGGTCGCCAGGGCCATGCCACGCACCACGTCGCGGGTTTCACGGACCACGCGGCCCGCGTCGTCGTCGGTCAGCCCGGCGGTCAACGGCAGGCTCAGCGTCGTCCGTCCGATCTCGCGGGCCACGGGCCAGGCGTCGGGCGACCAGCCCAGTTCTCGCCGGTACCACGGGTGATCGGGCAGCGAGAGGTAGTGCACCCCGACGCCGATGCCCCGGGCGAGAAACGAGTCGAGCGCCGCGTCACGCCGACCGGGCTCCTCGAGTTCAACGGTATACAGGTGCCGGGCGTGCTTCTGGTGAGTTTTCGGTTCAGCCGGCAGGTTGAGGTCCAGCCCGGCCAGGCCCGCTCGGTAAGCATCCCAAACGTTTCGCCGCCGGGCGAGGTTGGCTTCGACCCGGGCGAGCTGGTGCAGGCCCAGGGCCGCGGCGAGGTCGGTGAGGTTGTACTTGTAGCCCGGCTCGACGACGGCGTAGTGGCGGAATCGGTCCGCGCCGGCGTCGGGGGCGTAGCGGTCGTAGGCGTCGCGCGACAGTCCGTGCAGGCTCAGCGTCCGGGCCCGCGCGGCGTCGGCGGCGTCGCGGCACAGCAGCATGCCGCCCTCGGCCGTGGTCACGTTCTTCGTGGCGTAGAAGCTGAAGCAGCCGAATCGCCCCACCGTGCCGCAGGGCCGGCCGCGGTCCGCCGCCTCGATCGCGTGGGCGCAGTCCTCGATCAGCACCAGCCCGTGACGCTCGGCCACCGCGAGCAGCCCGTCCGTGTCGCAGGGCAGCCCCGCGAAGTGCACCGGCAGCACCGCCGCGGTCCGCGGGGTCACCGCCGCCGCCACCGCCGCGGGGTCGAGGTTCTTCGTCGCCGGGTC
>JBCCRT010000029.1:0-26080 GCA_039201235.1 Planctomycetota bacterium | reverse complement strand
CTCGGCGTAGCCGCGGTCCTTGGCCTCGGCCAGCGCCTCGGCGTAGGTCTTGCCGCGTCGCGCCATCTCCGTGAGGATGTAGTTGCACGTGCCGTTGAGGATGCCGTAGAGCCCGCCGATGCGGTTGGCCATCAGGCCCGCGGTCAGCGCGGTGACGCACGGGATGCCGCCGCCGCAAGACGCCTCGAAGGCGATCGTCACGCCGCGCTGCCTCGCCAGGCCGAACAACTCCGGGCCCTCGGCCGCGAGCAGGGCCTTGTTGGCGGTCACGACGTGGGCCCGTTTTTTCAACGCCCGCCGGACGTAGCCGCCGACCGGATCGCGGCCGCCGGCGACTTCAATGACCGTCTCAACGTCGTGGGCGAAGAACGCCTCGGGGTCGTCGGTCACCATCTCCTCGTCGAGCCCGGCCACGACGGCCCGGGCCCGGTCGCGCACCAGTACGGCCCGCAGTTCGAGCGGTCGGCCGAGGCGGGCGGCGTAGAGATCGGCCAGTTCGTGAAGTAGCTGGGCGACGCCGCGGCCGACGGTGCCGTAGCCGATCATCCCGACTCGGTAAGGGTTTTCGCTCATGGCTCGCTCCTCGCCGACTTCGCGGGCCGGGCAGGATACCAACGGCCCCGCGAGCGGGCTATCATCTCCATATGGCACGTGTAACCGCTCCCATCCCGACGCCCCCGACTGACGACCTGATGGTCACGCCGGTGTGCGCGATCTTCCGCCGGTTTCTCAAGCGGCAGGGGTTGAAGTTCACCACCGAGCGGGCGATGACGCTCGACGTCGTGCTGCAGAAGGAACACGTCTTCGAAGCCGATGAGCTGGTGAACGAGCTCAAGTCCGTCGGCCAGCGTGTGAGCCGGGCGACGGTGTACCGCACGCTCAAGCACCTGCTGGAATCGGGCATCATCCGCGAAGTGCTGATCGACTCGAACAAAGCACACTACGAGCTCTCATACGGCCGGGCGCCCAAGGGCCACCTCGTCTGCGTCGAGACGCAGCGGATTGTTGAATTCCCGACAGCCGAGCTCGACGCGCTGATGATCAAAGTCTGCCAGGAAAATGGTTTCGACCCGCTGAGCCACCGCTTCGTGGTCTACGGCGTCTCGCCTGAGGCGCGGCAGATCGAAGAGGCCGAAGAAGACGCCGGCGACGAGTGAGCCGCGCGGCGTCGGCCAACCGATAGCTAAACATTCCCGACGCCACGGCCCTCTGCGAAGCCCTGAGACGTACGACGAACCACGCCGAGTTGATCGGCGACGGGCCGATCGACCCGCTGCTGAATTTGGCGCTGCGGCCGACGGTCGAGTCGTCCAACTTCACGCTACCGGACCCGCCGCCCACAACGACGCAGCGGTTCCTGATCTCCAACGCTCGGCTGGTCGACTGGCGTGCCCAACGTACGCTGCCGCTGAAGGGAGAGCAGCTCGCGGCGTATCAGGAGCAGTGCGCTCTGCTGCTATGTCAACTCTTCCCGGAGGGGCGGGTCGTCATGATCGCCCGCCGGCCGAACCGCTGGCTGGTGAGCCGGTAAGAGCAGGACACGCTGATGTTCAACCCCGACCCGCTGCCACGCTACTGCCGGAAGCAGGCCGGGTACCTGCGACGGGCCTACGGGCCAGACGCGATCTACCGCCTGTACGTCGGGCTGTTCGGTGCCGAGCGGGTGACGTTGCGGCCGATGGAGCGGCTTCAGAGCGATCCCGCGGACTACTACGCCCGGCTCAACGGCTTCAGCGGTCTGGGCCTGAACTTCGCGGCCGTCGTGGACGGGCACCGCAACGCGAGTAGGAGCGACGCGGTGATCGAACAGGTCCGACGCTTCCACGCGACCGCCGATGCAATGACCCGCCGCGGCGGCGGCACCGAGCAGCAGCACTGGGCGACCAAGCGGACGATGTGCGGTCTGATCAATCAGACGCGGGTAGACCAGCCGCGGATACAGCGGGCCGCGCGGCGGCTGGTGCCCGGTTCACCTGACGGGTGAAACCGCCGGAAAATTTCCTCGCCGAGCTGCGCGGCCTCTGCCGCGAGGTCGTCCGCCCGCCGAGCTTCAACGGCTTCCGCGGGGCTCACGAAACGCCCGGAGCCTGACGGCAGGCCGTTAGAAAACCCGCTCGGCCTTGGCCTTCTTGGCGAAGCCCCATAGCGGACGCGTTACGCCCAGCAGTAGGCCGACCGGCACCGCCGCGGCGGCGGTGTACAACAGCTCGGGCAGCCGCTTCCCGAGTTGGTCTATCGCCCCCCACCCCGCGGGCTGATCCGCCAGCCAAGGTACGCCCCGCAGCGTGATCAGCAATGTCTCGACCAGGGCCGCAAACCCGCCGACCGCGAGCACCAGCAGCACGACCGTCAGCACCGACTCGCGGAACAGCAGGTTACGCAGCTGCAACACGGCGTAGGCCCCGACGAGGAAGCCCACCGCTTGCGGCCCGACGATCACGCCCTGATCCCGCAGCGGGCCGGGTAGTGTGTCGAGCAGCACCCCGACGACCAGCAACGCCCACGGCACCACCGCCCGCGTCGCCGAGACCCCGACAAACACCGCGAGGATCAGCAGCAGGTTCGGCGTCGCCCCCCCGACCGACCACGCCGGCCCCAGCGACGCCTGCAGGGCGTAGAAGACGTAGGCGGTGATCGCGAAGGGCAGCCAGTTCATGGGACGCGATGACGGGAAGCCGCTTGCGGTTTTGAAAACCGGGTCACTCTTCGGCGGGCAACAGCACGGCGAGTTCTCGCAGGTACCGCAAGTCCACCGCGGGGCGGATCACCAGACGCCGTAGCAACTCCGGATCGTCGGGGTACTCGGTGACGTTTTCGACCACGCCGAGCAGCCGGCCGCGGGCGTCGGCGTAGTGGACGGCGTCGGCCAGCAGCACGTCCGCCCCGACGCGGATCGGCGAGTCCTTGGCCACCTCGGCGTAGAACACCCCCGGCGCGTCGTCGGCCCGGCGGACGCGGACGTTGTCGAACACCAGGTCCGTCCCCCGCGGCCGGACCCGCACCTGCAGCCCCGCGTCGTGCGCGGTGACGAGTTCGACGTCCGCCGTGGTCGGGCCGACGGGTTCCATGACCCGCCCGACCAGCGACGCGCCGGTCACCGCGGTCATCCCCGGCCCCACGCCGTGCCGCGACCCGCGGTTGATCGTCAGCACCCAACCCGTCCCGGCGTCGGCCGAGGCGGTGACCCGGGCCGACAGCGGCCGCGTCGGCGTGTCTGCCTCCGACCGCACGCCCTCGAGCAGCGCGAGCGTGCCCTCGAGTTCTCCGACCCGCTGCCGCAGCCGATCGATCTCTACGAGCGACAACGCGTACGCCTCCCGCAGCTCGGCCTCGGTCGTCGGCCCGCCGGCCGGGTCCGTCGGCTCGGCTTCCTCTTCTTCCCGCCGCAGCCCGACGGCCACCGCGTGTAGCGGCGCGGTCAGCGGCAGCGTCACGAACCGCACCGCCCCGGCCGTCAGCCCGCCGACAAAACCCGCGGCCGGCGTGGGCAGCTGGGCGTTGACCACCAGCAGCACCGCCACTCCGAGCAACAGTCGTTTCGGGCTCAGGGTCGGGGCGGGCATGCGGGAAGATGTGGTACTGGGCTCGGTCCCCTCTCCCCCCGGGAGAGGGTTAGGGTGAGGGCGATCGTGCCGCGGCGGGGGTTGAACGTGAGTAGCAGGCTTTTGTCACACCGCCCTCACCCCGGCTCTCTCCCGGAGGGAGAGGGAGTCGATCCACGACGCGTCACACGTCGTCCATGTCGTTTTCCATCGTCGCCTTCCACTCCTCGAGGTGCTCGAGGTAGATCGCCGTGCCGCGGGCGACGCAGGTCAGCGGGTCTTCCGCGATGCGGCTGTCCAGCCCCGTCGCGTTCGAGATCACCACGTCGATGCCACGCAGCAACGCCCCGCCGCCGGCCAGCACGATGCCGTTGTCCACCAGGTCCGCCGCCAACTCCGGCTCGCAACGCTCCAGTGTCCGTGTCACCGTTTCGATAATCGACGACAGCGGCTCCTGCAACGCTTCCCTGATCTCTTCGCTCGTGATGACCGTCTTCCGGGGTAGGCCCGAGATCATGTCCCGGCCGCGGACCTCCATCGACGTCTCCTCGCCGTCGGGCGCGGCCGAGCCGATCTGGATCTTGATCTTCTCGGCGGTCTGCTCGCCGATCATGAGGTTGTAAGCCTTCTTCATGTGGTTGATGATCGACTCGTCCAGGTCGTCGCCCGCCACACGGACGCTCTCGCACTGCGCGATGTCGGCCAGCGACATGATGGCGACCTCCGTCGTGCCGCCGCCGATGTCCACGATCATGCTCGCGGTCGCCTCGACGATCGGCAGGTTCGCACCGATGCCCGCCGCCATCGGCTCCTCGACCAGGTACACCCGCCGCGCCCCGGCCCGCTCGGCGGAGTCCAGCACCGCCCGCTTCTCCACCGCCGTGATTCCTGACGGCACCGCGATCACCACCCGCGGCTTCACGAACGGCCGCTTGCCGTTGACCTTCCGGATGAAGTACCCCAGCATCGCCTCGGTGATCTCGAAGTCCGAGATCACGCCGTCCTTCAGCGGCCGGATCGCCGTGATACTTCCGGGGGTCTTGCCGAGCATCTCCTTGGCGACCCAGCCCACGGCGTTGCCGTTCTGCAGCACCTGGTTCGTGTTGCGTTTGACCGCGACGACCGATGGTTCGTTGAGCACGATCCCCTCGCCCCGGACGCACACCAGCGTGTTGCAGGTGCCCAGGTCGATGCCCATGTCGACGCTGAAGAAGCTCAGGAGGTTGTCGAGGATCAAGGCGCGTTCCGGGGGGTGGCCGGGAGGGTTTCGAGAGGCGATCTTATCCGATGGCTACCACGGCCGTTGCGGCCGATAACCCGGACCCACAGATCATCGGTCAGCCGGGCCGGCGGTCCCCAATCGTGGACGGATGCCCCCGCGTTTCGTTGGCGGAGTCGCCCGTCAGCCGAACGGGTTGGCGCTGCCGGTGACGTCGGCCAGCCGCATCCAGGTGTAGCCCACGCCGATGATCAGTGTGACCAGCGCGACGAACGCCAGGACAGTGAAGATGTTGTTGTCCGGTCCGGAGTTGTTTTCGGCCATGTTCATCACGAGAGGCTTGGGGACCGGAGTGAAAACTTCCGGGAGCGGGGGTCAGTAGCGGATGCCGGTCATCGCGGCGTCGCGGACCTGGACGGTGCCGCGGGCCGAGTCGACGCGAGCGACGCTGACGGTCTGATCGACGGTGACGGTGGTGGCGGTGCCGACGAACTCGTTGCCGTTGCGAAAGAGGACGAACTGGGTGCCCTCACGGACGCCGTCGCTCTGGCCGACGTTGAGCTGGACCATGGTGATGTCTTCGACGGTATCGATGGCGGTGATCGCGGCGATGACCTCTTCGCCGCCGAAGCCGGCCCCGGCCGCGGCGACACCGGTCGAGCCCCCGCCGCCCGCCGCGGCGTTCGCCACGGATTCGCGGAGCTCGACGACCTTCTCGTTGAGCTCGCGGACGGTGCGGGTCAGGCCGGTGACCTGGGTGTCGAGGTCGCCGTTGACCTGGGCGAGCTGGGCGTTCTCGCGTTTGAGCTGGACGTTGGCGGACTGCGCTTCGGTCAGGGCCTCGGTGCGGTCTTCGAGCAGGGCGGTCAGCGTGGTCTGGCTGTTGGTCAGCAGCTCGAGCGTGGCGCTGTTGCGGGTCGCGGTGCTGTTTGATTCCTGGAGCTGGCCCTCGAGGGTCGCCTTCTCCTGGGTCAGCCGGGCGTTGTCGTCCTGCAGCTGATTGATCGTCTTCTGCAGCTCGTTGTCGCTGTTGTCCAGCTGCTCCTGAAGCTCGGTCTGGGCTTGGACCGCGCTGCGGGCCGCGGCGTTGGCGACCTGCACCCGCGACTCGAGGTCGCCGATCTGTGCGTTGAGATCGTCGGTCTGGGCCACGAACGGGACGACCAGCGCGACCAGGACGATCGACAACACGGTCACCAACAACACAAGGGCTTTGGTCAGCGGGCTCAAGGTCGGCTCCTCGGGGGGCGGGCGGGCCGGATGCGAAACGAAACCAACGGCACGCCGAACGGCTTCCTAAACGAGAATTACACCGCAACCTCGGTCGGCTGTCAACCGATTTGCGTCCGGCCCGGCCCGATAACGCGGGCCCGTTTACTCGTGGATCGCCGCCAGCGCCGCTGCCGCCGCGGCGACCCGCACCCGCGGCGACGCGTCGTCCAGCAGCAGCGTCAGCCGCGCGACCGCCTCGGCGTCGGCCGCGGCTTGGCCCAACGCAAAGGCCGCCTGCGACCGCAGCGTCGCCGACGGCGATTCCGACGCCGAGAGCATCACCGGCAGCCCGTCGAGGTAGCCCATCCGCGCCAACGCCTCAGCCGCAGCCAGCCGCAGCTCCACCGGGTCCCGCGCGAGAAATGTCGTGAGGTTCCCCCGCATGCCCCGGTCCTGGGCCCGGCCCAGCATCACCACCGCCAACACCCGCACCTCGTCCTCGTTCGAGTATGCCGCGCCCCGCAGCGCCTTGAGGCTCTCGGTCTGCCCGAGGTTGAGTAGCGCTTCGGCCAGCTGCAGGCGGAACAGCTCCCGCTCGACCGGCTCGCTGCGCAGCAGCGGCGCCTCGGCCGCGTCGACCAGCACCGGCACCGCCGCGGGCGTGTCGTCCATCAGCCCGAACAGCAGCGCCGCGTTGGACCGCAGCCGGGGGTCGTCGCTGTAGAGCATCGACGCCAGCCGGCCCAGGTCCGCCTCGCGCCCGCCGCGGTGAGCCGCGAAGACCGCCGCCGCCCGCACGTACGCCGGCTCGGCCTCGTCCGCCGCCGCCGCCTCGGCCCGGCCCGCCAGCGAGTCCAGCCGCAGCCGGCCCGTCGTGACCCACGCCGCGAAACGTACCGCCGGGTTTGTGTCCTGCAGCGCCAGCTGCACCATCGGCAGCGCCCGCTCCGGCATCGCCGCCGCCCCCTCCACCGCGTGCATCCGCAGCAATGCGTCGTCCGACCGCGACGCCTCGAGCAGCACCGCCACCGCCCGCGGCTCCAGGTCGGCGACCTCTGCTTTGACGCCCGCCGCCAAGAACAGCATCCACGCTGCGGTCACCCAGAATCGGTTCAATGGTTTTTTTCCCATCGACACAGTCTACCTCGCCGCCGCGGTATGCCCGCTGTAGATCGTCCCGATCCGCGGCGGTTGGTTTTCTTTTCCACCACGGAGACACGGAGGCACGGAGGCACGGAGAAAACAGAAGGTTGATTTGCGAAATCCTCCTTCCGGTCTTTCTCTGTGTCTCCGTGCCTCCGTGATCTCCGTGGTGGATCGAATCGGGCAGAGTCGCTGCAACCACCTCGCCGGCCTGGCCGCGAGGCGGTGTGGGTCAGGACGTAGGCAGGTATTCGAGAAGCTTCGTTTCATCCCAGACTTCGACGCCGAGGGACCGGGCTTTGGTGAGTTTGGAACCGGCGGACTCACCGGCGATGACGACGTCGGTGTTTTTGCTGACGCTGCCGGTGACCTTGGCGCCGAGCGCTTCGAGGCGGGCCTTGAGGTCGGGGCGGGTGAAGGCTTCGAGGGTGCCGGTGAGAACGATAGTTTTGCCGCCGAAGGGGGAATCGTTTGCTTCAGCTTGGGCGGTCGGCGTAGCCCTGGGTCCGGTCAGGTCGACGCCGGCGTTGCGGAGTTCGTCGAGGGTGTCGCGGCCGGTGTCGGACTGGAGGAAGTCGTGCAGCGATTTGGCGGTGACGGGGCCGATGTCGTCGAGGGCTTCGAGGTCTTCGAGGGAGGCTTGTTGCAGGGCGTCGGCGCTACCGAAGGCTTGGGCGAAGGTGCGTGCGGCGGTGGAGCCGACGTGGCGGACGGTCAGGCCGGCGAGGACGCGAGCCAGGCCGCGGGACTTGGAGTCCTCGACGCCGGCCAGGAGGTTCTCGACCTTCTTCTCGGCCATGCGTTCGAGGGCAAGCAGCCCGTCGCGGTGTTCGTGGAGCCGAAAGATGTCGCCGAGGCGGGTGAGCAGGCCGGCGTCGGCGAGCTGGTGGATGGTTTTCTCTCCCAGGGCGTCGATGTCCATTTGGCCGCGGCCGACGAAGTGGGTCAGGCGTTCGCGCAGCTGGGCCGGGCAGTGGGGGTTGGGGCAGTAGCGGGCGGTCTCGTCGAGCGGGCCGAGCGGTTTCGGTTCGGGGATCGGCTCGGGGTCGCGGCCTTGCTTCTCGGCCTTGGCTTTTTCGCGTTCGACGTTGCGCTGGTGGACTTCGAGCTCCTGGATGCGTCGGCTGTCGTACTCGATCTGGACCGGGGTGCCGCAGATGGGGCAGCGGTCGGGGGCCTCGGGGGCCGGGGCGTTTTTGGGGCGCTTCTCAATGATGGCCTCGATGACCTGCGGGATGATCTCGCCGGCCTTTTCGACGACGACGGTGTCGCCGAGGCGGAGGTCTTTGCGGAGGACTTCGCCGAAGTTGTGGAGGCTTGCGTGCTGGACGGTGGTGCCGGCGAGGAAGACGGGGGTCATCCGGGCCCGCGGGGTGAGCTTGCCGGTCTTGCCGACCTGCCACTCGATGGCTTCGAGGACCGTCTCGGCCCGCTCGGCGGCGTACTTGTAAGCGATGCACCAGCGGGGGGCTTTGGACGTCGCGCCGAGCTGGTCCTGGAGGGCGTAGCGGTTGAGTTTGATGACGACGCCGTCGGTGGCGTAGTCGAGGGTGCGGCGGGTGGCCTCGAAGGACGCGATGAACGACCAAGCGTCGTCGAAGGTGTCGACGACGCGGGAGTGGGGGTTGGTGGGTAGGCCGAGGGTTTGGAGGTTGTTGAGGTACGTGTCGTGGTTGTCGGCGAAGTCGTCGGGGGCTTGGCCGCGGCCGTGGGCGAAGAAGCGGAGGCCGGGGAGGACCTTGGCGGGGTCTTTCTGCTTGAGGGTGCCGGCGGTGGCGTTGCGAGGGTTGGCGAAACGTTCGAGGCCGTCGGCTTCGCGTCGGTCGTTGAGTTTGAGGAAGGTGTCGTTGGGGAGGAAGACCTCGCCGCGGACTTCCAAAAACTCCGGCGGGTCACCATCGAGGCGCAGGGGGATCGCCCGGACGGTGCGGATGTTGTGGGTGATGTCGTCGCCCTTGTTGCCGTCGCCGCGGGTCAGGGCGCGGACGAGGACGCCGTCTTCGTAGCGGAGCGAGAGGGCGACTCCGTCGATTTTGGGCTCGAGGACCAGGGCGGGGGTTTGTTCGTCGAGGGCCTTGGCGGTGCGGGTGTGCCAGGCCTCGAGTTCTTCGCGGTTGTAGGTGTTGTCGATCGAGAGCATCGGGGCGACGTGCTCGATCGTCGTGAAGCCGTCGATGGGTTCGCCGCCGACGCGCTGGGTGGGCGAGTCGGGGGTGAGGAGTTCGGGGTGTGCTTCTTCGAGGTCCGCCAGTTCGCGGAGCAGGGCGTCATATTCGGGGTCGGTGATCTCGGGGGCGGCGTCCTGGTAATAGAGTCGGTTGTGGCGGTGCAGCTGGTCGCGGAGGTCGGCGGCGCGGGATGAAGCTTCCGGGGGGGCGGGCATGGGGCGGAGTGTAGGGACAACGGCACCGCGGCTTAGCGACGGCGGGCTTAGGGGGGTGGGGATGTGAGGGGGGGGGTCAGGCCCGGATGGCTTTGTCGAGGGCGGACTGGGCGGCGGGGAAGAGGCCGCGGCCGGCGTCCTTGAGGGTGGCCTGGTCGCTGGCGCGTTTGAGCTGGCGGACCAGGTCGCGGAGGTGGGCGTCGCGGTCCCGGGCGAAGCGGGGGAAGGCGTGTTCGAGCTCGGTGCGGGTGTACTTGGACAGCGGGTCGTTGAGCCCGGTCTGCGCGACGGCCCAGTCCATCAGGGCGCGGGGCTCGGTGGAGAAGCGGTAGGTGGCGAGGGTGGCCTTGAGCCGCTCGCCGAGCGAGGCGAAGGGGTTCGTGACGTCGTCGGGGAGTTCCCAGAGCTCGGCGCCCTTCGTGGATGAGCCGTCTAGGTCGTCGAGCCACCCGCTGCTGTCGGAATCATCTTTGGTATCTGTAGGCGCCGTAGCGATGGCGGTGGCGGCGCCGGGGGCGCGGGAGCCGTGGGCCGGCAGGGCCGGAGCGGGGGTGTTGCGGCGGGAGGTGGGCTTGGCGAAGGCGTCGGGGTCGGCGGCGCGGTCGCGGATCAGCGGGGCGATCGCGGTGTTGAGCTGCTTGCGGCCCTGGTTGGCGAAGTCGACAGTCAGGCGTTGGGCGCGGCTGCCGTCGGGCTGAGCGATCGCCTGGATGCCGCGGACGGTGCCGACGCCCCACTCGGGACGTTTGGGGTGGCGGACCGTATCGCCCTGGGCGAAGCGGATCGGTTCGGACATGAGAAAAGTTCCGGTGGGTCAGGGTGATCGCACGCCCCGGGGGCGACGAGGGGGCACGGGCCGAGAGGTCGGCGGCGTGATCCGTTGAGGTTCAGCAAAAACGGCGGCTTTGGGTTGGCCGAGGCGACGTCCGGTGTCCTCGGATATCCGTCAGAGAGTGTGTACCGGTAAGAACCGGGCGACACGACCAAAAGCTTCTCAGCAATTACCGGGAAGACCGTATCGACCTACAGGTGGCCGAAATTTCGCCTCCCAAACATATGTCTTATCGGCAGAAATCTTTTCCGCCGTGAGGAGAGTATAGCGTGATTTCCGCTCTGCCGGTGATACCAACAGGTTTTATGCCACGCCGACTTGCCGCGACGTCGCGGTGTGCTATCCTCTTAGGGAATACCCTGCCGATTCGAACATCGGCTTTTAACCAAATCCTTGACCCCCGGAACCCCGTGCGATGCTTTTCGGAGCTCGCACGGGTTTTTCTTTGCGATTGATACCCGGCACACGATCACAGCGCGTCACGCCCGCCGATCCCCTCGTGGCGTTCCTCGGGCCGGGCGTCTTCCTCGTCCCGCTCGGTGTCGGCCTCTTCCTCAAACAGCTCGGCCTGCCGGGCGTCGGTGGTCACGGCCGTGGACTCCAGCAGCCGGTTGATCCGCTTGCGTACCAGGAAGATCATCGGTACGTGCGGGATCCGCCGCAGCTCAGTCCGCCCCGTCGCCGAGTAGACCACCAGCGTCCCGGCCCCGCACAGCAGCAGCTCCAACAAATCTGGAAACGTGCTGCGCACCCGCTTGGCCCCGCGGGCCAACGAGTCGTCGGCCCGGCCCCACGAGTAGTGCTCGAACTCGTTGTGCGTGATCCGCCAGCGGTGCTGCAGCCGTGCGTACACGATCATTACGACGTAAGGCGGCAACAGCAGCACGCTCAGCGCCAGACCCAACGCCGCGTCGTACCGCACGTCCAGGTCGGCGAACCAGCGGTAGGCATTACCCACCACCGTGACCCCGTCGAACCGCTCGTCGAGCCACTGGCCCAGGAAGAACACCGCCAGGAACACGACGGCCCAGAACACCGCGTGGTCCCGCTCCAGGTCGATTCCCACCGTCAGCAGCGTCAGCGTGACCACCAACAGGTACACCCACCCCAGCACCTCGGCGTCGAGTCCGAACGGCTCGGCCAATGGGTAGAACAAAAACCCGGCCGCGATCACCGGCCAGACGAAGATCAGTTTCGGGTAGGTGTGGAAGACGACCTGCGACACCGGCCGGTTGGCCCGCGGCGGTTTGGGACGACCCGGCTTCTTCGGCGGCGGCGGGGCAGTTCCCGGGGCAGTTTCCGGGGGGGATTCGGTGATAGGTTCGGCGGTTTCGGGCAAGGCGGCACCCTTGGGTCGTCGGCATCCTACCTCACCCTACGTGGCCGTCAGTCGCAAAAGCTGGCGTTGCCCGGCGGTGAACGGCGGTTTAGCGTATTCGGATCGCCGACCCCTCCCTCCCGCCGCCGACCCTGCCCCCGCCGCCCCCGGAAAAAAGCTTCGGAGTCCGGGCCGGCGTCGTCCTGTTCGCGGCGTTGTTCGTGCTCAACGTGGGGGTGATCGCGCTGAAAGCCGGCGACGCCCCGCCGGACCCGGGAGATGCCATGGATTACGACGCGATCGCGTGGTCGCTGTCGCGGGGGCTGGGCTTCGGGGCCGACCGCTCGGACCCGGAGTGGCAGCGGCCGTACTTGGAGGCGGCGGACGCCGACGACCGCGCGGCGTACCGGGGACAGATCGACGCCGCGCCGGCGGGGTACCACCCGACGGCCTACCGCCCGCCGTTGGTACCCATGCTCACCGCCGGGGTCTACCGCGTCGTCGGCCGACATTTCTGGTTCAACCGGGGGATCAACGGGGTATTGGTCGCGTTGGCGTTGACGATGGCGGTGGCGTTGGCGCAGAAGCTCGGCGGGCCGGCCGCGGCGGTGGTCGCGGCGGTGATCGCGCTGTGCGACCCGATCCCGAAGGAGAAGGCAGCCCAGCTGCTGACCGAGCCGTTGATCCTGCTGCTGGTCGTCGCGCTGGCGACGGTGCTGGTGCGGTTCACGCTCGGGCCGCGGCGGCGGTGGAAGTACGTCGCGCTGGCCGGCGGGGTGATGGGGCTGATGGTGCTGACGCGGTCGTTGTTTGTTTTGTGGCTGCCGCCGCTGGCGATGGGGGTGGCGTGGCTGGCGTGGCGGGGTGGGGGGTACAGCCGGGCGGCGTTGGTGCAGGGCGGTTTGATGGCGGCGACGTTCACGCTGATCGTGGTAACGCTGTGCCTGCCGTGGTGGGTCCGCAACGTCGTGCTGCTCGAAGCGCCGATGCCGCTGGGCACGCAGGGCGGCATCGGCATCCCCGGGGGCTACTCGGACCGGGCGGTGGAGCTGGGCGGGGTGTGGGAAGACGTGGCGCAGTGGGGCTTCTTCGCGCCGCTGGAGGCGGCGTGGACGGCCGAGGGGTTCACGCCGAGGCCGATCGAGGCCGAGCGGGAGCGGGCGCTTTTCGGGATGCAGCAGACCCGGGCGTGGATCGCGGAGCACCCGGGGGCGGTGACGCGGCTGGCGGGGATGAAGCTGTGGTCGTTGTGGACCGAGCGGCAGTCGCACCTCGCGTCGGGGCTGGTGCTGGTGGCGTTGGTGGGGGCGGGGCTGGGGCGGTCCTGGCGCGGCCGGCGGGCGGGGGCGGAGTGGGCGTTGTGGGGGCTAGTGGCCACGAATGTGCTGGTGGTGATGGCGACGTACGCCACGGGGGCGGGGCGTTTCATCGTGCCCGTGTTGCCGGTGCTGTACGTGTTGGCGGCGGTCGGCGGGGTACGGATTCACGAGTGGAGGCTTGGTAGACGCAGGGGTATAACGGCCGGGCCGCCATGACCACCACGACCGCCGATCCGAAACCCACCCTCGACGACCGCCTGCCGCGGGACCCGGCGGCGCGGGCGTTGACTGAGCAGCGGCGGCGGTACCGCGAGGCCCACGTCGCGCGGTGGGACAAGCTGGCCGGAGAACTGGACGCCCACGGCCGGCGGATGGGCGGTTACTACCACAACCGGTTGGCGCGGGTGTACGGGCTGCACGTCGGGCGCGGCCGGCGGGTGCTGGAGCTGGGCTGCGGCCGGGGCGACCTGCTCGCGGCGTTAGAGCCCAGCGTCGGGGTCGGGGTGGATTTCTCGGCCAAGATGATCGAACTCGGCCGGGCAAAGCACCCCGGGCTGACGTTCGTCGAGGCGGACGCGCACGACCCCGACGCGGTCGCCGCGGCCCTCGGCGACGCGACCGACGAGCCGTTCGACTTCGTCCTCCTGTCGGACCTGATCAACGAGCTGCACGACGTGCAGGCGGTGTTAGAAGGCTTGCAACGTTTCTGCCACACGGGGACAAGGCTGATCCTGAACACCTATAGCCGGCTGTGGGAGCAGCCGCTGGGCGTGGCGTCGAAGCTCAACCTCGCCCGGCCGATGCTGCGGCAGAACTGGCTCGCCACGGCGGACGTCAACAACCTGCTGGAGCTCGCGGGCTACGAACCGCTGCGCAGCTTCCAGGAGGTGCTCTGGCCCGTGCGGCTTCCGGGAGTCGATGCGTTGTGCAACCGCTGGCTCGTCAAGCTGCCGGGGTTCCGGCAGTTCGCCTTGAGTAACTTCGTGGTCGCCCGGCCGCGCAGCGTTGAGCCCTGCCCCGTTCACCAACCCGACAAAGAGCCGAGGGTCTCGGTGATCGTCGCGGCCCGCAACGAGGCGGGCAACATCGACTCGATCCTCGACCGCACCCCGCAGGACCTCGGCGGCGGGACCGAGCTGGTCTTCGTCGAGGGCGGCAGCTCCGACGGGACCTACGAAAAGATCGAGGCCGCGATCGCCGAGCGGCCCGGCTGGGGCGCGGGCATCCGGCTGTACCAACAAGACGGCAAGGGCAAGGGCGACGCGGTCCGCAAAGGATTCGCCCACGCGTCGGGCGGCGTGCTCATGATCCTCGACGCCGACATGACCGTGCCCCCGGAAGATTTGCCGCGGTTTTACGAAGCCTTGCGCAGCGGCACCGGCGAGTACATCAACGGCGTCCGGTTGGTCTACCCGATGGAAGACGAGGCGATGCGTTTTCTGAACCTGCTGGGCAACAAGTTCTTCAGCCTCGCCTTCTCGTGGCTGCTGGGCCAGCCGATCAAGGACACGCTCTGCGGCACGAAGGTGATGACCGCCGAGAACTACCGCCGCCTGGCGGAGAACCGGGCGTATTTCGGCGACTTCGACCCGTTCGGCGATTTCGACCTGATCTTCGGGGCCGCGAAGATGAACCTCAAGATGATCGACCTGCCGATCCGCTACCAGGCGAGGACCTACGGCGAGACGAACATCTCGCGGTTCCGCAACGGGGCCACGCTGCTGCGGATGACGGCTTACGCGGCGCGGCGGCTGAAGTTTGTCTGATGCTGCGTGACCTGCTCGCCCACCCGCTGACGCGGGGCCTTGACCTCGACGACCCGGCCACCACCCGGCTGCGTCGACGCATCATCCGCGACAAGCCCTTCCTCCGGGCGATCTACGACGAGTGGTACGCCGCGCTGGCGCGGCAGCTCCCGGGGGAAGCCGACGTGCCCGGCTGGGCGCTCGAGCTCGGCAGCGGGGCGGGGTACCTCGACGAGGTCGTGCCGCGGCTGATCACGTCGGACGTGTTCACGTGCCCGGGGTTGAAACTCGTGGCCGACGCCCGGCGGATGCCGCTGCCCGACGCGTCGCTCCGCGGCGTCGCCATGGTGGACGTGCTGCACCACGTGCCGGGGGTGGAAGATTTTTTCGCCGAGGCGACGCGGGTGGTGAAAGTCGGCGGAGCGGTAGTAATGATCGAGCCGTGGGTCAGCCGGTGGTCGACGTGGGTCTATCGGAACCTGCACCACGAGCCGTTCCGGCCCGACGCGGCGGACTGGTCGATCCCCGCGACCGGACCGCTCTCGGGCGCCAACGGCGCGTTGCCGTGGCTGATCTTCGTTCGCGACCGGGAACGCTTCGAGCGGGAATTCCGGGGGTGGCGGATCGAGACGCTGCGGCCGCTGATGCCTCTGCGGTACCTGGTGAGCGGGGGGGTGTCGATGCGGAGCCTGGCCCCGGGCTGGTCGACGCCGCTGTGGCGGCTGGCGGAGTCGGCGGCGGGACTGGGCCGGGGCCGCAACGCGATGTTCGTAAACGTCGTACTGCGGCGGGTGGCAGAGTCCTCGTACCCCTGAGCCGCGGGCTTTGGGCCGTGGGGCAACGCCAACTTACGGCTTAAACCCGAGATGAACCCCGTCTGCCCGCAAGATGAATGAACGATTTGGACGGTTTGGCTTTGCGGGCCAAAAATGGCCCTGTCGGTTCAAAAACACGGCATTTCTTCAAACAATACCGCAAAATCGTAAAATTATCCGGTTCGATTGCCCCATAGGGTTGACCCCCACCGCAGACTTGCTATTTTATTTGTGAACGTTTTGGACGGTTTGGCCGAAGAGAAACCGGCAGCGTCTAACAACACGTTCAGAGAGGTTTGAACCATGACGACTTTGACCGCCCCGAACCCGACCACCGCTTCTTCTACGATCCGGGAGGACGTCCAAGAACGTCCCGAAATCCTCTGGGCCCGAGGCCTGAAACGCGTTGAGCGCGAAAAACTCCAACCACTGCTGGAAGGCCCGATCGATTTCATCGACGATCCTGCGTTTTACGAGGACCGGGCCTACCAGACCATTCTCGACCCGAGGCTCGACGTCCCCCGCCCGAGCATCAGTTGGTACACCCGGCTATCTCACGAGCGGCAGGCGGACACCCGCATGCGGGCACAAAACCTGCCTCTGCTGACCCCGAAACAGGAAAGGGTTATTTTTCTCCAGTTCAACTACGCCCGCTACCGGGCCGAGAAAGTGCGGCAGTCCATCAACGTCCGGCGCATGGGCGTGAACAAGCCGCGTGAATTGATCAAGTGGGCCGACCTCGCCCAGGAGCTGCGGGAGAAAATCGCCGAATACAACCTTGCTTTGGTGCTGGCGATGGCCAAGCGGCTGCCGGCCGGGAGCGTCGATTTCCCCGAGATGATCAGCGAGGGCAACATGGCCCTGCTCCGCGGTATCGACAAGTTCAATGTGTCAAAAGGCTTTAAATTTTCGACCTACGCTTGCCGGGCCATCCTCAAGGCTTTCAGCCGGCTGGGCATGAAGACCACGCGTCACCGCTCGATGTTCCCCGTGGGCTTCGAGCCCGACCTCGAACGCTCGAACTACGCCGCCGAGAAGGCCAGCGACGAGGAACAGGGCTGCGTGGAACAGGTCGCCACCATTTTCCACGACAACCGCTCTGACCTCTCCGAGCTCGAACGCGACATCATCGAGAAGCGTTTCGCGTTCGACCAGCCCGACGGCGGTAAGGGCATGACCCTGCAGGAAGTCGGCAAGCTCGTCGGCCTCACCAAGGAGCGTGTCCGCCAGATCCAGATCCACGCCCTGCGCAAGATGCGGGCGACCCTCGAAGACACTTACCTCGACGGACCCTCGTTGGGCGAAGCCCTGGAAGACGCGGGTGTCACGCTGGAAGAAGACTCTCCCACCGCGACGGCCTGAGACCTAACACATTCGGCTCGCCCTCCGCAAGCATCCGTCGAGTTCTTCCCCGCCACGCCCCCCGGCGTGGCGTTTTTTTTGCCGTCGTAGCCGATGACTAAGATCAACCGATGCCCGCCCGCCGCGACAAACTCGACGAGCTGCTGGCTAAGGCCCGTGGCCTGCCTAAGGTGCCCGGCGTATACCTCATGAAAGACGCCGCCGGCGTCGTGGTCTACGTCGGCAAGGCGTCGAAGCTGCCCGATCGGGTGAGCTCGTACTTCGTACCTTCCGCCGCCAGTTCCGGGGTCGGGGGGCTCGGGCCGAAGAAGCTACCGATGCTGGACGTCGTCGACGACTTCGACGTCATCGAGTGCGAGGGCGAGTGGGAAGCCCTGCTGACCGAGAACCGGCTGATCAAAGACATCCACCCGCGGTTCAACGCCCGGCTGGTCGACGACAAGACGTTCCCGTACCTGGCGATCACGATGCGGGACGACTTCCCGGGGGTGTTTATCACGCGTAACCCGCAGGGTGAGGAATTCAAGGGGGCGAAGATCATCGGGCCGTTTACCAGCGTGTACGCCCTGCGCGAGTCGATCCAGATCCTGCAGCGGGTGTTCCAGTTCCGGACGTGTCACCTCGACATCCGCGACGAGGACGACAAGCGGATGTACTTCCGGCCGTGCCTGCTGCACCCGATCAAGCAGTGCACCGCCCCCTGCGCCGCCAAGATCAGCAAGGAAAAATACCGGGCCGACATCGAGCGCTTCGTCCGCTTTCTCGAGTCCAAGCGGTCGGTCATGCTGCGTGAACTGCGGGGCGAGATGCAGTCGGCGAGCGACACGCTGGACTTCGAGCGGGCGGCGACGCTGCGGGATCAGATCCGCGCCATTGAGAAGCTCGACGACCGTGGCACGACGAAGCAGAACTGGCAGCCCGAGTCCGAGAGCCTCTACGTCGACCCGGAGAAGGGCCTCGAGTCGCTGCGCAAGACGCTGGGCCTCGACGCGCCGATCCGCTGCGTCGAGTGCATCGACATCGCGCACCTACAGGGCGGCGAGACCGTCGGCAGCAAGGTCTGTTTCGTCGACGGCCGGCCGCTGAAGAACGAGTACCGCCGCTACCGCATTAAGTCGGTCGAGGGCGGCAACGACGACTACGCCTCGATCCGCGAGGTCGTCTCCCGCCGCTATCGTGACGCCGGCCAGGGCCACGAGCTCTACCCCGACGTCATCATCATCGACGGCGGCCTCGGCCAACTCCACGCCGCGCAGGAAGCCTTCGACCAGCTCGACATCAAGCCCCCGATGGTGATCTCGCTGGCGAAGAAGGATGAGCTGATCTACGTCCAGGCCAAGGCCGAGCCGATCCGCCTCAGCCGGCAGAATCTCGGACTCAAGCTCTGCCAAGCGGCCCGCGATGAGGCCCACCGCTTCGCCCAGCACTACCACCACATCTTGCGGCGGAAGAAGGTATTAGGGGAGGCCGGCTAACCCCGCTTACTTCCGGACCCCTCCCAGCCAGCCGCGCTGCTTCATGCCCATGCCCGTCCCCAACGCCTCGGCCGACACCGAATCGGCCCGCTCAACGGTGACGATCGCCTTCGGCGTCAGCTCTTTGATCTTGGTCAGCAGCGTCGGCAGCGTCCGCCGCTTGACGACCGCGAAGGCGATCTCGACCGGCCCGTCCCGGCCCGTGCCCTCGACCCGCGTCACCCGGTACCCCGCCCCCCGCAGCCGGGCCGACAGATCGACGTCGAGGTCCGTGTTCACCACCCGCACCATGCGGAAGCCCAGCGCCAGCCGGCGCTCGATCCCGATACCGATCAGGTTGCCCGACGCGAACCCCCCGGCGTAGGCCGCGAGCATCACCGGGTGCGTCACCGACCCGATCAGCCCGCCGGTCGCCAGCGCCCAGATCGTCACCTCGAAGAAGCCGATCGTCGCCGCCCGCCACCGCCAGCCGGCGATGACAAAGATCATCCGCACCGTGCCCATCGACACGTCCGTCATCCGCGCCGCAAACACGAACGCCGCCAGGCTCCAGCTGAATTCGGTCATCTCGAACATGGCCGGATGGTAACCCAAGCCAGCCCCGGCTCGTACACTCCCGCCCGAAGAGAGGCCGGGCTTGCCGCAACGGATCGTCATCCTGTCGGACACGCACCTGGGCGCGCCGGGCCGCGGCGCGGGCAGCGTCGCCGCCCTCCGCCCGCTCTGGGCCGGGGCCGACCGCGTGGTCTTCAACGGCGACACCGCCGAGACCCGGGGCCGGCGGCACGCGACCGAGGCCGAGCGTCGGATTGACGAGCTGCGCCGCCTCACCGCCGAGGACGGCGTCGAGCTCACGCTGATCGCCGGCAACCACGACCCGTTCGTCGGTGAGCACGACTGGCTCGAGCTGTGCGGCGGGGCGGTCGTGCTGACCCACGGCGACGTGCTGCACGAGGCCATCGCCCCCTGGTCCGAAGAGGCACCGCAGCTCGCCCGCCTCCGCAACTCGATCCTCGACGGCCTCACCGGCGACGCCCGGACCCGCGCCGAAGCCGACCTCGACGAGAAGCTCGCCGCCGCCAAGCGCGCGTCCGCCCGCCAGTGGCGGCGCGACCGCTTCGACGGATATCGGCGTTCCCGGCAGAGCCCGGTCGGCCGGTGGTGGCAGAAGGCCCGCCGGCTCGGGTCGGTGCTCCACTACTGGACCGTCATGCCCCGCCGCGCGGTCCGCTTCGCCCGGGACCACCACCCCGCCTGCCGCTTCTTCGTCTTCGGCCACATCCACCGCCCCGGCGTCTGGATCGACCGCGGCGCCCGGCCCGACGGCGGCGATCGCGTCGTGCTCAACACCGGCTCGTTTTTCCTGCCGCGCCGGCCGCGGGCCGTGGTGATCGAGGATGGCGAGCTGATCTTCAGGAAGGTTCGCTTCGACAAAAAACAAGGCCATCGACTGGCGGATCGGCCGTCACGGCGGTTCCCGATCGGACCCACCGGCCCCAAACCGGCCCCGTGAGACGACCGATAGCGTCCGGGTGAGCGCGGCCGGCCGCATCCTGATCCTCTCCGACACGCACCTGGCCACACCGGGCCGCGGCGCGGGCAGCGCCGAGGCGTTGCGGCCGCCGTGGGACGGCGCCGACGAGGTGATCCTCAACGGCGACGTCGCCGAGATCGCCGACGAGAAGGTCCGCGGCGCGGCGGCGCGGCAGGTGGTCCGCCTGCTCGAACTCGCCGAGGCCGACGGCGTCCGGCTGACGATGATCTCGGGCAACCACGACCCGCTGCTCACCGACCGCCGGTACCTCCGCCTCGCGCAGCGTGAGGTGTTCGTGACCCACGGCGACATCCTGCACCCCGCCATCTCGCCTTGGACCGACCACGCCAGGCACCTGCAGCGGCTGCACGCCGACGCGGTGCTGTCGCTAGACCCCGACAAGGCCCGCGAGATCGACCACCAACTCGCGGCGTGCCAGCACGCGTCGGTCCTGCAGTGGGACCACTTCGTGACCCGGGCCGGCGAGGCCCACGGCGGCCACGGCCGGCTGCGGCGGCGGTTCGCCCACGCCGAGAAGATCGGCAAGGCGTTGTACTACTGGCACACGATCCCGCGGCGGGCGATGGGCTTCGCCCGCCGGTTCGCGCCCGAGGCACGGTTCTTCGTCTTTGGCCACATCCACCGCGCCGGCGTCTGGCACGACCCGCGGGCGCTGACCGTCGGCACCGACGTGGTCGTGCCCGAAGGCGGGCGGTACATCATCAACACCGGGGCGTACCAGACGCCACGCAACCCGCGGGCCGTGGTGATCGAGGGACGATCGTTCTCGGTCTGGCCGGTCGTGTACGACCCCAAGGGCCACCGCCTCGGCTCGGCCCCGCTGCGCCAGTTCACGCTGAACCACGAGGCGGCTGCGGCGCAGGCGGAGCGCGACGATGTCCATGCCGCGGCGTAAGGATCGGGCGGGCAAGCCCGCCCGCTACGCGTCATCGCGTCACCACGATCCGTTACCCTTCGCCGCCATGGCGACGGGTTTCGTCTACCACGACCGCTTCCTCAAACACGACACCGGGCCGGGCCACCCCGAACGGCCTGACCGGCTACGCGCGATCGTCGATGGGCTGCGGGGCGACGGGTCGTGGGACCGGCTGACGCATCTCGACTTCGATCCCGCCCCCGCGTCGGTGCTCGAACGCCTGCACAGCCCGGGCTACGTCCACCGCGTGTTCGAGACCTGCGCCTCCGGGCTGTCGTACGTCGACACGCCCGACTCGGCGGTCTGCGAAGACAGCGCGGAAATCGCGGCCCTCGCCGTCGGCGGGGTGCTACGGGCGGTTGAGGCCGTGGTTCGGGGCGAGGTCGGTAACGCCTTCTGCGCCGTCCGCCCGCCGGGGCACCACGCCGAGGTCGGCCGGTCGATGGGCTTCTGCTTGTTCGGCAACGCCGCGCTGGCGGCCGACGCCGCGGTGCGGGACCACGGCCTGTCCCGCGTCGCGGTCGTCGACTTCGACGTCCACCACGGCAACGGGACGCAGCACCTGCTAGAAGACCGCGCGGACGTGCTGTTCGCCTCGCTGCACGAGGACCCGAACCACCAGTACCCCGGCACCGGGTTCGCCCACGAGACCGGCCGCGGCGACGGCGACGGCTTCACGCTCAACGTCGTCCTGCCGTCCGGCAGCGGCGATAACGCCTTGCTGGCGGCGTTCAACGACGCGGTCGCCCCACGGCTCGACGCCTTCAAGCCGGAGCTGCTCGTCTTCTCGGCCGGGTTCGACGCGGCGGCCGACGACCCGCTCGGGCACCTCAAGGTGAGCCCCGCGGGTTTCAACGCGCTCGCGTCGAGCCTGCTCGACGTGGCACAGCGTCACGCCGCGGGCCGGGTCGTCTCGGTGCTCGAAGGCGGCTACGACCTCGACGCCCTCTCGGCCGCGGTCTCGGGCCATGTCGGCATGCTGCTGGACGCCGCCGGCGGCGGGGCGTGACGCCGTATACTTCGGCATGGGCCAAGGGCAGAGCGAGGCGGCGGAAGCGACGCCACCGCGGGGGGCGGACGAGCCGTGGTACGCCGACGGCCTGCGGTTCAAGTGCACGGAGTGCGGCGGTTGCTGCACGGGCGGGCCGGGTTACGTCTGGTTCGACGACGACGAAGCGCAGGCGATGGCCGACGCCGCGGGCGTGGACAAGCGGGAGTTCTACCAGCGGTACGCCAAGCGGAAGCTGGGGCGGTGGACGTTGGAAGAAGTGAAGCTGAAGCGAGGCCAGTACGACTGCGTGTTCCTGGAGCGAGACGAACGCGGCAAGGGCAAGTGCTCGATCTACCACGCCCGGCCGACGCAGTGCCGGACCTGGCCGTTCTGGGCCAGCAACCTGAAGGACGTCCGGGCGTGGCGAGAGGCGGCCGAGGACTGCCCGGGCATGAAGCTGCCGGGCGAGACGGGCGGGAACTTCGTGCCGGTCGAGAAGATCCGCATTGAGCTGGCGAAGAATCCGGCGGGGTTGTGACCCCCGCCCCCGGAAGTCCGGGCGGACAAGTCCGCGCGCTACGCGTTGATGCCGGAGGTTTGTCATGCTGGACCACGCCCTGACGCTGACGCTGCTGGTGACGCTGTACGTCCCGACCCCGCCCCCGGAATTACAACCCGGTCCGGACACGACGGTGATCACGGAACCGTTGAAAGCGGACGGCACGCCGGACTATGCGGCGTGGCTGAACCGCAAGTTCGGCGAGGGCGTGACGCCGGAGAACAACTTCGCGGTGGACCTGCTGGCGTCGATGCCGTCGGACCGGGTGCCCGACGACTACGACCTGCCGGCGGTGTGGCGGGCGATGGGCTTGCCGCCGGCCGGGCCGGAGATGATGAAGCTGTCGCTCGACGCGCCCGAGGCGTTGTACGACAAGCTGCTCGACGGGCAGTGGCGGGCGGAGGACCACCCGGACGCCGCGGCGTGGCTGGCGATGAAAAAAGGTCTGCTCGACGCTCTGGGCGACGCGACGAAGAAACCGCACTCTTACGTTCCCCTCGTGATCGCTGAGGGCGAGCCGATGCTGACGGTGCTCTTGCCGCAGTTGGGGCACAGCCGGCGGCTGGCTCGGACTTGGCACGCCCGGGCCATGATGCACCTCGGCGCGGGCAACCCCGACGCGGCCTGGGCCGACGCGATGGCGGCCTATCGCATGGCCCGGCATGTGCGTAGGGGTGTGCTCATCGACCACTTGGTGGGTATCTCGATCGAAGCGTTGGCTCACGGCACCACGGAAGAGGTTTTGGCCGCAGCGGAGATCGATGCGGCGCGGGCCCGCCGGATGTTGCGCGACCTCGAGGGGCTGCCGCCGGTCCGGCCGGTCGCCGAGACGTTTGTTTATCACGAGCGGTTTTCTTCGCTGGATGCCGTGTATTTCGCCATGACCCAACCGGAACGTTTCAACGCCTGGGACGGAGCCCGGATCGCCGCGGCCGGGCAGATGCCGGGCTTTGGCATCGTGGATTTAAACTTTGTGCTGCGGAGATTCAATCGGCATTTCGACGCTTTCGAAGCGTCGTGTCGGCTCGTCAGCCCTTCCGAAAGGCGTGAAGCGTTTGACGCCATCGTGCAACAGCTAGAGGCCGATCAGCGGGGCTTACAGCGGTGGATGACCGATCCGATGACCTACGTGGTCCTCACTCAAGCCCCTCAGCCGATCGCGCGGCGGCTGGTGAGCGAAACCGTGGCCGACCTGCTCACGGACATCCTGCTGCCCGCCCTCAGCGCCGCGACTAGGACCGAAACCAAGGTCAACCAGATAACGGCCATCACGCCCGCCCTCGTCGCGATGGCCGGGTACCGGGCTGAGCGGGGCGAGTACCCCGGGACTCTCGACGCGTTGGTGCCCGCGTGGCTCGACGCGGTGCCGATCGACGTTTACACCGGTGAGCCGGTGCGCTACAAGATCGAGGAGGGCCGGCCGGTGGTGTACAGCGTCGGGCCGGACGGGGAGGACGACGGGGGGCGGGTGACGCAGTTGTCGGAGGACGACACGGGGCTGCAGATCGGGGGGTACGAAAAACCAGACGAAGGCGGCGGGTTCGGGCGGTGATGCGGAAGCCGCAAGCGGCGAGAAAGAATCAGAAGCTCGCGCCCATCTCGGCGTTGCTCTCGACGGTCTCGTTCTTCTGGAACGTGCTCTTGGCCTTGAGGTCTTCGAGCAGGTCGGCGAAGGCGTCGCGGTCGGTGGGCAGGTCCACGGGCTTGCCCGTGAGGCCGGCCATGAGCATGGCGTTGCCGAGCTCGAGGCCGTGGATCATCTCGGTGCCGGGGGCGATGAGGTCGTCCTGCGTGCCGGCGTTCTGCACGGTGTCGATGAAGTTTCGGGTGATGGTTTCGTGTTGGCGGTAGGGGGCCTCGGGCGCGGTGATCTTGATTTCGGTGGTGGCGACGTTGCCGAAGCGGCTGGGGCTGGTCTTACAGAACTCGGAGACGGGCTGTGCGGCGCGTTTGAACACGAGGCCGTGGTCGTCGCTGACGAGGGTGCCGCCCTCGCCGACGATCTCGAGGCGGTTGATACCGGGGGTCTGGCCGGTGGAGGTGACGAAGGTGCCGACCGCGCCGTGGTCGAACTCGAGCAGGGCGGTGACGTCGTCTTCGACCTCGATATGGTGGTACTTGCCGAGGCCGACGTTGGCGGTGACCCGGCTCGGCATGCCGACGAACCACTGGAAGAGGTCGAGGTTGTGCGGGCACTGGTTGATAAGGACGCCGCCGCCCTCGCCGGACCAGGTCGCCCGCCAGCCGCCGGAGTCGTAGTACGCCTGGGTGCGGAACCAGGAGGTGATGGTCCAGGAGACCCGCATCAGTTCGCCGAGGCTGCCGTCGCTGCAGAGGCGTTTGATCTCGATCCAGGTCGGGTCAGTGCGCTGGTTGAACATGCCGGCGAAGACCAGGCCGGGGTGTTTCTTTTTCGCCTCGGCGTAGGCGTCGTTGACCTCGGCGGCGGCCTTGGCTGTGACGGCGACGGGCTTCTCGCAGAGCACGTGGACGCCGTGGTCGAACGCCAGCCGGCACAGCGGCGGGTGATCGTAGTGGGGCGTGGCGATCAGGACGGCGTCGACCTTGCCGGAGGTGATCAGGTCCTCGGCCGAGGCGAAGCCCTCGACGTCGTAGGTCTCGACGGTCTTGGCCAGGGCGTCGGGATCGACGTCGGAGGCGGCGGCGTAGTCCAGGCCGGGGATGTCGGCGAAGTACTTCTGGTGGGCGTTGGCCATGCTCCCGCCGGAGCCAATGACGCCGAAGCGGACGGATTTCATAGGTTTTCTCAAGGGGATCGGGTCAGCAAAACGGCCCGACAAAATAGCACCGCCGCGCGGCCACGACAATCGGCAGGGTCGTCGTCGGTCGGGTGCCAGATTGCCCGGGGGCGTGTCGAGGGTTAGGCTGCGAGGTTCGTTTCCTATCCCGAGGCCGAAAGGCACCGCCATGTTCACCCGTGTCCAGCCCGCGGCCCCGGACCCGATCCTGGGGCTCACCGAGGCGTACCTCGCCGACCCCAACCCCGACAAGATCAACCTCGCCGTCGGCGTGTTCAAAGACGCCGAAGGCAAGACGCCGGTGCTCGACTCCGTGAAGGCGGCCGAGCGTCGGCTGGTCGAGACGCAGGACACCAAGAGTTATCTACCCATTGACGGCCCGCCGGCCTACGCCGACGCGGTGCAGCGGCTGATGTTCGGTGCGGACCACCCCGACGTCGCGGGCCGGCTGGGCCGGACCTCCGCGACGCCGGGCGGTACCGGCGCCCTGCGCATCGCCGGGGATTATCTCAAGCACAATCACCCGGGCGTCACCGTCTGGGTCAGCGACCCGACGTGGGCCAACCACCACGGCATCTTCGCCGCTGCGGGCCTGCCGGTCGGGAAGTACGACTACCTCGATCCCGAGACCAACCGCCTCGACCTGATCGGCATGCTCGACGCGGTCCGCCGGATGCGGCCTGGCGACGTGGTCGTGCTCCACGGCTGTTGCCACAACCCCACCGGCGTCGACCCGAGCCCCGAGCAGTGGCGCACCCTCGCCGCCGCCATTGCCGAGCGCGGCCTGCTGCCGTTGATGGACTTCGCCTACCAGGGCTTCGGCGACGGGCTGTTCGAGGACGCCGGCGGCCTCCACGCCCTGGCCGACGCCTGCGACAACTTCCTGGTCTGCTCCAGCTTCTCGAAGAACTTCGGGCTCTACCGCGACCGCTGCG
>JBCCRT010000028.1:0-26108 GCA_039201235.1 Planctomycetota bacterium | reverse complement strand
GGACGGCACGCCCAACAAGTCCAAGCTCGGTGCCAACGCCATCCTCGGCGTGTCCATGGCCGTCGCCCACGCCGCCGCCGAGGCCACCGGCCTGCCCCTCTACCGCTACCTCGGCGGCAGCGGCGCGAAGACCCTGCCCGTCCCGATGCTCAACATCCTCAACGGCGGCAAGCACGCCGACAACACCGTCGACTTCCAGGAGTTCATGGTCCAGCCCTGGGGCTTCGACAACTTCGCCGAGGCCATGCACGCCGGCGTCAAGATCTACCACGCCCTCAAGGCCGTCCTCAAGAAGAACAACCTCTCCACCGCCGTCGGCGACGAGGGCGGCTTCGCCCCCGACCTCAAGTCCAACGAAGACGCCCTGAAGTTCATCGAAGAGGCCGTCGACCACGCCGGCTACCAGTGGGGCGAGCAGATCTTCGTCGCCCTCGACCCCGCCACCTCCGAACTCTGGAACGAGGCCGAGAAGGACGGCAAAGAGGGCTACAAGTTCTTCAGCAGCAGCCAGGAGATCATCAGCTCCACCGAGATGGCCGACTACTGGGCCGGCTGGTGCAAAAAATACCCGATCCGCAGCATCGAAGACGGCCTGGCCGAGAACGACTGGGCCGGCTGGAAGACCCTCACCGACAAGCTCGGCGACACCGTCCAGCTCGTGGGGGATGACCTGTTCGTCACCAACAAGGACTTCCTGCAACGCGGCATCGACGAGGGCTGCGGCAACTCGATCCTCGTCAAGGTCAACCAGATCGGCACGCTCAGCGAGACCTTCGACGCCGTCGGCCTCGCCATACGTAACAAGTACTCCGCCGTCCTGTCCCACCGCTCCGGCGAGACCGAAGACGCCACCATCGCCGACCTCGCCGTCGCCACCAACTGCGGCCAGATCAAGACGGGGGCCCCCTGCCGCAGCGACCGCAACGCCAAGTACAACCAGCTCATCCGCATCGCCGAGGAGCTGGGCGACAACGCCGTCTACGGCGGGGTGACTTGGACGAAAGGATAAGAGATGAGCTCACTCACATTAGCCCCAAGTTTCTTGGGAAAGCGTCTCGGCCAACACTTCGATCGACGGTGATTCACAATCGGCGAAAAGTGCCGCTACCTTTGGAAGAGCATTAGGATCGTCCAGATCGAAGTAACGATGCCCTTGAATGCCGTGCTTGGACGTTTTGCGAAAAGACGTCGGTGCGAACCGATCGACCAGATAGTATCGGGCAGGCTCAGCCCCGAGGTGTTCGTAGGGAGATTCGGCGATCATCTTCTCGATACGTTCTCGCTCTTCGTCCAAAAGATCATGAGTACAAGGATTGGTCCACGGCAGCGGAAATTCGCGCTCCTAATTAAATTCTTCACCACGCAAACGGCCAATCAATACCCGCCGCACTTCTCCGACACCAATGATTTCTTTGCTCGTATAGATCGCTAAGTACCGGCACAGTTCTTTCGACCGCTCGGGCTGGTCGTGGTATAGATTGAACCGCATATTCAGTTCGCTGGTCACGCCACAGGGATTTACAAGCATGCGATTCAGCGAGCCAGCCAACAAGCCTTGCTCCTGCAGAAAAATCCTGAACTCGGCGATCAGTTCGTTCAAATCGACACGAAACTCTGCCGACTGCTTTTCGACAACCTCGAAGATGGATTGGAATGTGGTCGCAGCGAACTTTATTTTTCGCTTACGGCCGTATTGTTCGAGTCCGTTGAACTCGTTCCGCTGCGCGGGAGACTTGGTGATTCCTAACAGATACCTGTTGCCTCCTGCCGTCGGCAAGTCCGCGATTGAATCGATGTGACGGCGAATCTGATCGTGGTCTAAGTTGTCGCCCAGCTTGGTTTCGATGTAGATCTCGAAAGCATCCTGGGTGATCAATGCATCGGGTATACCGGTCATTCCAGGCCCCGCAACCTGGTTGTGAAAACCCAGACCAATTGGAATGTCCGCATCGGTCAGAGAACACATCGTCTGCCTTAGCAGTGATGGCGCCAATCGATGAACGTTGGCCAAGAGAACGAGCACCGCGTTGGTGACTACATTTTCTTTTTGGCTGTACGGCGGAAAAAAGGTAACAGTCCGGGCCATGTGATTTTCGCGTTTCTGTCATCATTGCGTAAGCGACACCTGAGCGGATACGCCTGCCCTAAACCGCTCGATAATTTCCGGAGGGCGAGGTTCCTGCCGAGCCGCGAGTTGCAGAAACTTGGTGGCTCGGTGTGAGCATCACCCTTCCGATAATAATGCAGACCGTCTCGCGGGGCACGATTTAGCGATTGAAGGACAAGGCTTCGCGCAGCGTGACGCGGAGGGTGTCGAGCAGCGCTTCGCGGGTCGGCTCCTGGCAATTCACGCCGGGTACTTCTTCGATCCAGCCGATCCAGGCGTCGCCGACCTGTTTGGTGATGGCGGTGTAGGTGTTGTTCATGTCAATAGTTTAAACAACCGGCACGGCTTCGGGCTTGGGCTCGGGGTCGGGTGTATGGGTGAGGCATTCGAGGGCCGAGGCGGCGAGGCCGAGGCCCATCTCGTCGTGGAGGTAGCGGGGGGTGTCGACGCCGGCGTCGCGGAGCTGCTCGATCTCGTCGGGGAAGCGGGCCATGGCGACGACGTGGCCGGTGAAGCCGCTGGCGCGCAGGAGGCGGGTGATGGTGCCGGCCTCGGACTTGGACTGCAGGCCGATGAGCACGAGCTCGCAGCCCGAGGTGGCGTCGAGGCGTTCGTAGAAGTCGGGGTCGGTCGCGTCGCCGACGACGACGATCCGGCCCGCGGCGCGGTGGCGTTCGGCGGCCTTGGGGTCGGCGTCGAGGCCGACGACCTCGTCGCCCAGGTGTTCGTGCAGGGCGTCGTAGGCGGCGGTGCCGGTGCGGCCCAGGGCGACGACGATGGCCCGCGGCGGGCGGTCGAAGACGACGGGCTGGTCGTCGGGCAGCCGGGTGTCGGACTCGAAGCGGGCGAGGTGCCGCCGGAAGCGGCCGAAGATCGCGTGGGACCGGGCGTTGAACGGGGCGGCGAGGATGAAGCTGAGGCTGACGGAGATGGCGAGGACGATGAGCCACTCGCCGCTGATCCAGCCGCGCTGCACGCACAGGGCGCCGACGATGAGGCCGAACTCGCTGGCGTTGGCCAGGGCGAGCGAGCTGAGCGTGGCCGTGCGGGCCCGCAGACGGAACCGCGTCATGAGCCAGAAGAAGCCGGCCGCCTTGAGCGGCACCAACGCCACCAACGCGACAGCGATCCCCAGCTCTTGCCACCCGGGCAGCCCGGCGAGGCCGATGGTTAAAAAGAACGCCACCAGCAGCAGGTCCTTGAGGCTCAGCAGGCTCTTGGCCAGCTCGCTCGCCTTGGGGTGCGACCCGACCAGCAGCCCGGCCACCAGCGCCCCGAGGTCGGGTTTGAGCTTGACGACCTCGAACAGCTGGGTGCTGGCGTAGACCAGCACCAGCCCGGCGAGCACCAGCAGCTCGCCGTGGCCCGCCCGGCCCATCAGCCAGCCCAGCACCGGCCGGGTCAGCGGCAGCACCAGCAGCCCGAGCGCCCACGGCGACGGCAGCTTCCCCAGCGACACGGTCAGGAAGACGATCGCGAAGAGGTCCTGTACGATCAGCACGCCGATCGCTTCGCTGCCGTGCCGGCTCTTCATCTCTGCCTTCTCTTCGAGCACCTTCACCGCGAACACGGTGCTCGAAAAGCTCAGTGCGAACGCGATCAGCACGGACGTCGCCCCCGACAGCTCGGCGAACATCCCCACGCCCAGCAGCGACAGCGCAAACACGCCGGCTCCGACCAGGGCCGTGGTCAGGACCATGTGGACCGACGCGACGCCCCAGACCTCGGGCTTCACCAGGCCGCGGAGGTCCAGCTTCAACCCGATGCTCAGCAGCAGCAGATAGATGCCCAGGTCGGCCATGGTGGTCAGGACGTCCGAGTTCTCGACGCCCAGAGCCGAGAGCACGAAGCCCGCGCCGAGGAACCCGACCATGGGCGGCAGGCCGAACTGCTTGACCACGAGGCCCACGACGAACGCGATCACGACCCAGAGGGGGTCCATAGGTTGATCCTGTAGCCGAGCCGGATCGACGGCGACGGGGTTCTGGTTGATTTTGTCTACGTCGGATGGGCAGGCCGACGCGACAAGCTAACGGATCGTTCCGTCGGCCGCGCGCGTCGAACATCGGTCCGCGGGGGGCGAGCTGCGGCTCGACTAAGTTTTATCGCGTGGGGTCGTGGTGCGTGACGTGCGGGTGCGGCCTGAGCCGCCGCACGACACGCTGTCGGGCCATTACCCGATCCGCTTCACGGCCCAGTTCGGCAAATAGCACCGACGTTGCGACGCGGCGTGCCGGGCTTAAACTGACCGTCTCGGCTACGGTCAGGCCACGCCGGAGTGGCGGAATTGGCAGACGCGGTGGATTCAAAATCCACTGGTGGCAACACCTTGTGGGTTCGAGTCCCACCTCCGGTATTTTTCGGTTGCAAATCGTGGGGTTCAGTTGGGATCGCCTGCGCGGCGGGCGGCATGGGCTCCGCCCCTGCACCCCGACGAACCAACAAGCCGTGACGTTTCTGCCTTGGGGGGTGCAGGGGGCACCCCCCTGCTGCTCGCCGCGCAGGCGACCGCAAACAAAGGCCCGTTCCTATTCCAATTCTTCGTTGACGAACAGGCACCCGTCTCGGTCTTCCAGCACGCCGTCGGCCACCAACGCCACGATCTGCCGTTCGAGTACCTCCCGCAACGCTTCGCGGGTTGAAGCGAACCCCAGCAGCCGCGACGCTTCGATCACCGCGTCGTCTCGCGATACGCCGATGGCGACCTCCGCCACCTTGGTCAGCGCGAACCGCACCTCGGCCGGCGGCAGCATCTCCGGCTTCCGCAGGCCCGCGGACTCGACGTCCGCCCGGCTCCGCACCGCCTCGACGCCGGAAGAACCGGGCAGGCTCAGGAAGCCGTCTTCGGCGACCAGCTTCCGGGCGTTGACCGCATCCTCGACCGCCGACTCCAGCAGTTCCGACAGCTTCGCCGTCAGACGTTCGACCCGGTAGATGTCGGCCGACCTCCGCACGACCTCGTCGCGGTGCACCGGGCCCTCGGCCGTGACCACTTTGGTCACGAGCTCCATCCGCTGGAACACGTCGAGCTCGTCGAGGTCTTTCCGCGGGAGCTTCTTGAAGCGGGCCTCGGCGTAAGGCACCACCGGGATGCCGGCGAAGCGATCGGCTTCACCGGCCGGCTCGGCTTCACCGCGTTCGATGGTGGGTGCCGAGCCACGCGGACCCGCGGCCGGGGAAGGCGCATCCGTTCCGAGTTGGACCGCGTCGATCACCCGTCGCGTCTGCTCGCGTGGCCGGTTGAACCAATCGATCTCCCACAGACGCAGGACCCGCCAGCCGCGCAGCTTCAGGATGAATTCCCGGCTCGCGTCGCGCTCGCGGGCCGATCCGCTCGCGGCGTAGCCCGGGCCGTCGAGCATGACCGCCAGGCGGTACCGCCCCGGGTCCTCCGGGTCGACGACAGCCAGGTCCACCCGGAACCCCGCCTCGCCGACGCCCGCCTCGACCCCCAAACCCTCGGCCTCCAAGGCCCGCTTCACCTCAGCCGCGAAGACCGTCAGCCGATCGTCGCCATCTATTTCTTCTCCGCTTTGCGTGCCGCCGCGCTCGGCGAACCGCAGGAACGTGCGGAACGCCGCCGGGCCCCGCCGGCTGACCCGCGACAGGTCGATGTCCTCAGCCGTCATCGAGCTGAACACCTCCAGCCGCCGCTTGGCCCGCGTGATCAGCACGTTGAGCCGACGCTCGCCGCCCTCGTTGCTCAGCGGCCCGAAGTTCATCGACATCTGCCCGTCCGCGTCCGGCCCGTAGCCGACGGAGATGAAGATGACGTCGCGCTCGTCGCCCTGGATGTTCTCGAGGTTCTTGACGAAGAACGGCTCGTCGCGGTCGTCGCCGAAGAAGGCGTCCGCGTCGTGGTCTTCCCGCCGACGGCGTTCGATCTCGTCGAGGACCGCGTCGCGCTGGCCGACGCTGAACGCGCCGACCCCCAGCGACAGCTCCGGCGTCTCTCGGGCGTGTTGCATCACGGCGTCGGCGATCGCCGCGGCCTCGACGCGGTGCGTCGCGCTGCCGCCGCGGTCGAAGTGGCCCTCCGTGATCTTGTGGAACCGCAGGCCCAAACCCGCGGCCGCGGCGTCGCGGAGCGGGCTGGGGATCACGTACAGGTTGCCGTCGTAGAACTCGCGGTTGCTCACCGCGATCAGCGACGGGTGCAGGCTGCGGTAGTGCCACCGCAGCATGGCCGTCGGCACGTTTTGCGCGGTGCACAGGCCGAGGATCGATTCGAGGTCCGACGTGTCGAGCTCGGCCGCGTCGTCGTCTTCCCCGTCCTCGCCGGCCGAGGTCATCGCGTCGAAGAACCGCGTCGGCGGCAGCTGCTTGTCGTCGCCGACCACGACGATCTGTCGGCAGCGGGCCACCGCGCCCAGCGCATCCACCGGCCGGACCTGCGACGCCTCGTCGATCAGCATCAGGTCGAAGTTCAGCCCGCCCGGCTCGAGATACTGGGCCACGCTCATCGGGCTCATCATGAACACGGGCTTGACCGCCTGCACCGCGAGCCCGGCTTCGCGGAGCAGGCGGCGGAGCGGGAGGTGGCGGCGCTTCTTCTGGAACTCGCGGCGCAGCAGCCCCACCTGCCCGACCTCGCCGCCGCCGCGGGGCAGCCCGGCGTGGTGCGCCTCGGCGACCTCGTGGCGGGCCAGCGCCAGCCGTTGGCCGTCGAGCTCGCGGAACACGGCGAGGGTGCGCTCGTGCGTCTCGCCGTCGAACCGCGCGAGCTCGGGGCGGTCGTCGAAGGCCCGACGGAGCAGCGCCTCGTAATACGCCATGCCGAAGGCGTCCGCCGCGTCGCCGGGGGTGACCTCGGCGGCTTCGAGGCGGTCGACGAGCTGGCCCAGGCCCGCGTCTCGTGCCGCGGCGCGGCGGTCGCAGTAGGCGATCCAGCGCGACAGGCCGTCGGGCGCGGCGTGCCAGGCTTCGAGGCGGTCCGCCGCGGCGGTGAGGGGTAAGTCGATCAGTTCCTCGACCCCGAAGGCTTCGCTTAAATCCAGCGAAACCGTGGCGGCCGCGGCGTCGAACGCCCGCCCGGCCGAGGCGACGGCCCGCTCGGCCGCGTCCGCCGCCCCCGGAAGTTCGGCCTTCCACGCGTCGAGGTCCTCCCGGAGGGCGACGAGTTGTCGGCACGTCTTCGCGTCGCCGCGTTGCTCGTTGCGGCGGTTCCAGCCGTGGACGCGAGACAGTGCGGCGAAGTCGGAGTCGATACCACGCCACATCGACCCGAAGGCGTAACGGCCGACGGCGTCGCCGCGCTCGATCGCGTTGCGTGCGCTGCGCGCCTCGATCAAGCGGTCGAGGAGCTGCAGGCGTTCGGCGTGATCCTTGGGCAGCGGGCCGGTGAGGACGGCCTGGAGCTGGCGTTTCGCGTTGCGGTAGTTGGGGTTGAGGAATCGCAGCCACGACGAGCCGTGGGCCGCGAGGTCGAGGCGGGCCTGCGACAGGTCGGCGGACCAGGCGGCCTCGGCGACGACGCCGTCGAGCTGTTGACGGAGGGTGTCGACGGCGAGGCCTTGCTCGACCAGCTCGGTGACCGCGGGGCCCTGCTGCGCCCAGACGTCGTGGGCGATCGCTTCGGGGTCCAGCGGCGGCGTCTCGGCGAGTCGGCGGGCGCGGTCGGCCAGGGCGTTGACGTGTCCCGGGGTAAGCCGGTGGTCGTCTTCGAGCAGGTCGGCGAGGTCGCGGGCTTTGCCCTCGGCCGATCGGAGCGACGCGGCGGCGTCGGGCAGCTTGTCGATCAAGCGTTCGAGGTCCATCGGCAGGATCGACGCGACGCCGGCCCCACGCCACGGGTGGTCCGCCGGGGTGCCGAGGGTCTCGACCTGTTCAGTCAGTGCATCCAACGCCCGATGTGCCGCGGCGGCTTGGGTTTCGTCCCAGCCGGCCGGGCCGTCGAGGGTGAAGTCGGCCGGCGCGACGCCCGCGGACCGTAGCCGGACCAAATGCCCGATCGCGACGTACGGCGTGACCCCGGTGTCCGCGATCGGCGTGTGGAGCTGCGCGGCGTGGCGGTTGAGCGTGTCGCGGGCCTCGGTCAGCCGCTCGAAGTAGTCATCCGTCGCCCGGTCCTTCGGGTCGCCGAGCGACATGGTGTGCTGCAGGTCGTCGAGTACCGCGCGCTTGCGGGCCTTGTGCGAGTGCAGCTCGAGGCACATGTCGCCGAGCCCGACGTTGGCCAGCCGGCGTTTGACGACATCGAGCGCAGCCATTTTCTCGGCAACGAAGAGGACTTTTTTGCCCTCGCGGACGGCGGCGGCGACGAGGTTGGCGATGGTCTGGCTCTTGCCGGTGCCGGGCGGCCCCTGGATCACGAGGTTCCGGCCGCGGCGGACCGCCTCGACGGCGATCGCCTGCGACGTGTCGGCCGGCACGACGTGGACCATGTCCCTCGGCCCGATCACGTCGTCGAGGCTCTGGCTCTCTTTGAGCACCGGCTCGGCGTCGTCGAAGCCCGCGTCGCCCAGCAGCTTCGCGAGCAGCGGGTGGTCGTCCAACGCCTCGTCCCCCCGGCCCCAAGCCTCGGCGTCGAGGTCGCGGTACATCAGAAACCGCGAGAACGAGAAGAACGACAGCACCGCGTCGTCGCCGAGAACCTCCCAACGAGCCGCACCCGCCACCGCCTCCCGCACCTGCGCGAAATAGTCGCTCGGCCGTAGCGTCTCGTAGTCTTCCGGCACCTCCGGCAGCTCGACGCCGAACTCGGCCCGCAGCTTCGCCTGCAGCGAAAGGTTCGTCGCGACCTCCTGCTCATCCCACCTCAGCACGAAGCGGGTCCGGGCGCTGCGTCGGTCCAGCGTCACCGGCAGCAGCAGCAGCGGCGCGTCCCGCGGCTTATCGCTGCGCTCGTCTTCGTACCAGCGGAGGAACCCCAGCGCGAGGAACAGCGTATTGACACCCTGCTCCTGCTGCGAACTGCGGGCGTCGTAGAACGTGCGCAGCAGCCGCTTCTGTAGGTCGGCCGAGGCGAGGGTGGTGCCGAGCTTGCCGTCGTGCGGCGGCGGACCCTCTTTTTCCTCTTGCGTCGGGTCATCGACCGCTTCGGTTTGCCCGTCTTCGGCGAGTTCTTCTTCCGGGGGCGGGGGCGGGGGCTCTTCGGGTTGACGGAACAGGGCCCCGGCGGAATCGGGCTCGACGGCGGGCAGGTCGTCGGCCCGACCTTCCGTTTCGGGGCCGGGATCGGTGGCCGGGGGCGGCGTGTCTTGGGCTTCGACGAAGCTCACCGTTTTGCCGCGGGCCACGAGGCGGTGGTAGACCGTGTCGGACGACTCGCCGACGATTTCCAGCGCCCGCGATCGCTTGCGGTGGCGGGGCGTGTGCAGCAGGCGGTTGCGGGTCGAGAGCTCGAGCAGGTCGAGGCGGGCGTCTTCGAGGCGCTGGCCCAGCGGGCCGCCGTCGGCGGGATGGGCGGTGGTGTCTGGAGTGATGTCGGTCATGCGGGGCTGTGCGTAGGAGGAACGGGGCCGTGCAGCATATCGCGGTGTGTGGAACGTCCATCCTAAAGCCCGGGGGCGGCCGCCCCCGGGCTTTGAACTCCGTGCTTTGAGTAGACTGCAACCCCGATGCTCGGATCGCTGCCCCTGCTTTTCACGGTGTTCGAGCCCAGCGGCGACGTGCTGGCGGCCCGGCTGATCGAGGAGGTGCGGCGGCGGCAGCCGCAGCGGAAGGTGGTGGCGTTCGGCGGCCCGGCGATGGAGGCGGCCGGGGCGGAGCTGATCGAGTCGACGACGGGCCACGCGAAGATGGGGCTCGGCGCGGTGACCGAGGCGCGGGAGTTGCTGCGTCGTCGCGGGGTTTTGTCGAAGTGGCTGAAGGAGAACGACCTCGCGGCGCACGTGCCGACGGACAGCCCGGCGGCGAACTGGTCGCTGTGCGCCGCGGTACGCAAGCACCGGCCCGGGGCGAAGGTGGTGCACCTGGTCGGGCCGCAGATGTGGGCGTGGGCGCCGTGGCGGGTGCGGAAGCTGCGTCGGCTGACAGACCGGGTGCTGTGCTTGCTGCCGTTCGAGCCGGAGTGGTTCGGGTCGCGCGGCGTGCCGGCGACGTTCGTGGGTCACCCGCTGTTCGACGAGGCGACGCTTGTCGCGACTTCGTCGGAAGTCGTTGACACGGACGGGCAGCCGCTGCGCGGGGGCGGGGTCAAGCTCGCGTTGCTGCCGGGCTCGCGGCCGAAGGAGGTCGCGGCGAACTGGCCGACGATGCTGAAGGTCTACGACCAGCTGCGTCACCGTGTGGAGGGGTTGTCGGTGGCGGTCGCGGGGGCGGACGCGGCGCGGGTGCGTCAGGTCCGGTCGCTGTGTCCGGGCGGTCGGCCGCCGCGGGGGATGCAGGTGACGGTGGGTATGGCGGGGCCGACACTGGACTGGGCGGACGCGGCGTTGGTGGTGTCGGGGACGGCGACGCTGCAGGCGGCGTCGCGGCGGACGCCGGCGGTGGCGATGTACAACGCGGATATGCGTTTGTGGCGGCTGGTGGGTCGGCACCTGATCCGGACGCGGACGTTTGCGTTGCCGAACGTGATCGCCGAGTCGGTCGGGGCCGAGCGGGTGATGGCGGAGCTGATCCCGCACGACGGGGCGCCCGAGCCGGTGGCCGCGGCGTTGCGTCCGCTGCTGACCGATCCGTCGGAGCGGCGGGCCCGGGAAGCGGGTTTCGGGGTCATCGCCGAAGCCTTTGCGGGCAGGGGTTTTCGCCGCGAGGCGGCCGACGGCCTGCTGGCCGAGATCGACGGGTGATGCCCGGACGTTCGCCGCAGCGCCGGCAAAAAACATGAGGGCGGCCCTTGCGGGCCGCCCTCTGCTTTAGCTCCGAGGCGCTGGGTTTGGGGGCTTGAGCGTGGCGGGCCAGTTTCGGAGCGGCCCGCCGGGGTTCGGCCGGCGTCACGTGCCGTCGGCCGGTTACTTCAAGCGGGTCTCACTTCTTCTTCTTCGTCGCCTTCTTCTTGGCGACCTTCTTCTTGGCCTTCTTCTTCGTCACCTTCTTCTTGGCGACTTTTTTCTTGGCCTTTTTCTTCGCGGCCTTCTTCTTGGTCACCTTTTTCTTGGCGGCCTTCTTCTTCGTCACTTTCTTCTTGGCGACACGCTTGGTCGCCTTCTTCTTCGTAGCCTTTTTCTTAGCCATGGCGTGGTCCTTTCAAGACACCGTTCGGAGCTGGGGAACAATGTAAGCGTCAACGCAAAACCGAGTCAACATAAATCACGCCGACGCGCCACATATCGACGCGAAAGCCACCGGTTCTTGAACATTAAGCGCCGGCGTCAGGCGTAACCGACGCGCTACGGTTGTTTGAAGAGTTGAATCATCACGATGAAGACCGCGACATAGACCGCGAGCAGCACCATCGCACCGAGCACGTAGCCGAACATGCCGATGCAGGCGAAGAGGCAGAGGCCGGGGATGAAGAGGCAGACGCGCTGCGCGAAGTTGGGCTTGATGTGTTGGCCCGCTTCGGGGGTCAGCGCGGCGGCACGGTCGGCGGCGTAACGCGCTCTCGGCAGCATGGCCATCGCGCCGATCAGCGCGAGCGAATAGAAGTACGGGTTGTTGAGGAAGGCGGTGGTCATCATGGCTCGGCCGAGCGTAACACGTTACGGTCGTCGCGGTCAGCTCTCGCATTGCGTTGGCCGGTGGGCGTCGGTCACGGCGGGGCTTCGAACCAGAGACACAGACACACGCCCGGCCGCGGCAGAAGCGTCCGGCGCACTGAACATCCCCGCGCACCATGGACCGCCCGGCGGCCGGACGTAACAGGCAAGCACGCGACGCGCAAAGACGGGCGCGGGGCTTGGGCTTGCGGTGGCCCCGCGCCGCTCAGCCGCGGGCCCAGAGGTTGTACTTCGCGATGCACCACAGGGCCCGGAACCCGTCGCGCATGCCGATCTTCTTGCCCTCTTCGTAGGTCCTGCCCGAGTAGCTGATGCCGACCTCGTAGATGCGGACGCCTTTGATCCGCGAGACCTTAGCGGTGATCTCGGGCTCGAAGCCGAAGCGGTCTTCCTGGATGTCGATGCCCTGGATGATCTCACGGCGGAAGACCTTGTAACAGGTCTCCATGTCGGTGAGGTTCAGGTCGGTGAACATGTTGGACAGCAGGGTGAGGAAGGTGTTGCCCAGGCTGTGCCAGAAGTAGAGCACGCGGTGCGATTCGCCGCCGGCGAAGCGGGAGCCGAAGACGACGTCGGCCTTGCCGTTTTCGATCGGCCGCAGCAGGCGGGGGTATTCCTGCGGGTCGTACTCGAGGTCGGCGTCCTGGATGATGACGACGTCGCCGGTCGCCGCGGCGAAGCCGGTGCGCAAGGCCGCGCCCTTGCCCTGGTTCTTCTCGTGGTAGAGCACGGTGCAGTCGTCGTCGGCCTCATAGCGTTTGAGGATGTCGCGAGTCTCGTCGGTCGAGAAGTCGTCGATGAGCACGAGGTCCTTCTCGACGGGCACGGCGCGGACCTGACGGATGATCTCGTCGAGGGTCTCCTGTTCGTTGTAGATCGGGATGACGACGCTGAGTTTCATGGCGCGGGTTCGGGTTTGGTGAAGGGAGCAGGCGGCGTCGGGCGTCCCGGTCACGGGCTTCGGCGTTCCTCGCCCGATGGTTCGGTTATCGGCAGCGGCACGGTGACACTTTCACCGGCGGATTGCGGTGCGTCCGGAGCGGATGATCGGTCATCTTCTGCGGGCGGGGCCGGATCGCGGTCGGGCCGCCACCGCACGGCGAACGAGTCGAGCGCCTCGACCCGCTCGAGCGGTTCGCCGTGTCGCTCGAGCAGCAGGTCGAAGTAGTCACCCTCCCGCAGCCGGTGGTTGCCTCCGGTGTGGGTGAACACGAGCCACACCTCGCCCGGCTCTTCGGCCAGGGCCAGCACCTCGTCTTCGTAACCCAGCCACTGTTCACGGTGGATCTGCCCGCGGACCAGCCGGTCTTCCGGGAACGCCAACTCGGGCGTGTGGTGCCGGGTGTAGAAGTCGTAGACCGTCTGGCTGCCGTAGTAGAGGTAGACCCGCTGGTCCGGCCGGAAGCGTTCGTTCACCGCTTCGAGGACCGGCATCAGATCGTCTTCGAAGGGGGCCCGCCCCCGGGTGTCGAACGGCTTGGCGAACATCAGGAAGACCGCCGCCGCCGCGGCCGCGACGCCGGCCCATCGGCCGACCGAGTTGCCGATCGCGCGGTGCAGCGTCGTCAAGCCCTGCGCCAACGCCAGGAACATCGACGGCGCGAGAAACAACGCCAACCGTCCCGAGATCGGGTAGAGCTTCAGCATCGCCAGCGCCGCCGCGAGCACGATGGGGGCGACAACCAGCAGGCCCGCCCGGTCACGCCGGAGCACCCACACCCCGATGCCGAGAAGGATCAACGCCAGCACCAGGCCGGGCAGCAGCAGCTGCGTCGCGTCGGAGGCGAACAGCATCAGCCGGACCGCAAAGCGGCTGGGGTGCGGCAGGGGCAGCGGCAGGAAGCCGGATTGCCAGAACGCGCTCATGTATTCGGCCGTGTCGCCGGTCTGCCGCTGCGGCCGCAGCACCAGGAGGAAATGCACGGCCCCCGACACCGCGGCGGCCAGGCCGGCCGTGAGCAGCGGGCCCCAGTCCCGCCGCGCCGGGCCGAACGCGCGGAGGCCGAGCAGCGTCAGCCCCACCGCCACCACCACGATCCCGAACGCCACCGAGAACCACATCCCCGCCGCGCCGACCGCGCCCAGCACCGCGGCCCGTCCCCACGTACACCGCCGGTCCGCGAGACGTACGGCTAGCACCAGAAACAGGGCCGTGAACAGCACGTCGGCCGTGTACGGCTTGACGCGGCACGCCTGCAGCAGCCACTCGCCCGACGCGACGAAGCCGCCGAGCGCCAGCAGCCCCGCCCACGGCACGCAGGTCCGCCGCACCAGCCACGCCACCAGCGGCAGCGCCCCCGCCGCCGCCAGAAACGGAACCAGTCGCACCGTCCACTCGTCGAGTCCGAGCACCCAGACCGCCGCCCACACCGACACCATGAATCCCCAGGGCGCGATCTGGTAGTGCATCAACGGCCCGGCATACTCCGCCGGGCTCAGCTCCAGGATGTTGAGCAGCAGCGACGCGTCGTCGGTGTACAGCGTGATCGGTCGACTGGCATTCCACGCCAGCAGCCCCCAACCGATCGCCACGAGCCCCCACAACGCGACCCGTGCCAACGCCGGCCAGGCCGGGCGGGACGCGTCCAAGCCGTCGTTATCGGGCAGTCCCGTCGGGTCCGGCATCGTCTGTTCTATCGTCCGTCACGTGGGTTAAGTTTGAGCGGTTTCCGTAGCGCGTTACGGGCTCGACTCCGGATCGGTCGGGTCGGGTCGGCGGCCCAGCGGTTCGGGGAAGTCGAACAACACGGAACGGAAGCGCGGCATGGCGTCCGGCGATCGGTCGATCTCGGGCCGGCGGGTGAAGTCGAACAGCGTCGCGGAGGTATCGCCCGCCTCGAAGTGCTCGAGCCGGCGGCCGAGCTGTTCAGCGACAAAGAGGATGTGGTTGCGGGCGTCCACGCCGCGGCGCTCGGACGAATGGGAGATCAGCAGCCAGACCCGGTCCCGGCCCGCGAAGCGTTCGAGCTCGTCGAGTACGGCGAGCCGCCGCGAGTCGGGCTGATCCGAGGGCATGACCTCCGCGAGTGACAGGTCGAACGCCGGGTCCCGCGACGCGAGGAAGTAGTACGGGTAGACCGCGCCCCGCTCGACCCAGACGGTGTCGCCGGGTTCGAGCCGCGGCCGGACTTCGGCCAGCACGGGCTCGAGCGCGTCGTCGGCCTCGATGTGGCCGGCGGTGAAGACCGGCTCGACGAGCATCAGCGCGGCGGCCAGCGCGGCGACCGCGTGGGCCCGCGGGCCCAGGTCCGCGAGCCAACGCAGGCCCAACGCCACGAGCCCGATCAGCAGCGGCAGGGCGAACAGTACCTGCCGGTCGCCGTAGGGGTACCGCTCCAGCCACGAGGCCAGGATCAGCAGCCCCCAGGTGACCAGGACCGCCCACGCCAGGGCGGACCGCCCCCGCGCCGCCGCGGCGACGCCGAGCAGCGACACCAGCAACCCGAGCTGCGGGAACCCCAAATCGACCGGCCGCGTGAAGACCCCCGCGGCCTGCCCCAGCAGGCGGAACGGCAGCCGCGGGATCAGCCGCAGGTAGAACGGGTTCCAGTAGTCGTGCAGGTACGCGTTGCCGCCGTAGTGCTGCAGGACCAGCAGATATTGACCCGCGAAGCTTGCCAGGGACAGCAGGCCCGCGCCCACCACCGCGGCGACGGCCGCCCGCCGCCCGGACCGCCACGCGACCACCGACAGCACCAGCCCACACCCGCCGAGGATGAAGACGCCCGAGATCGAGAACCACAGCAGCCCCGCGCCCGCCACGCCGAAGACGACGACGCGGCGTAGCGTCAGCCCGCCACGCACGACCCAGCCGGTGAGGCAAAGCAGCCCGAGCGCGACCGCCAGCTCGAGGGTGTACTGTTTGGTCTGCTGCGCGTAGTACGCGGTGTAGGACCCGCAGGCGAAAACGGCCATCCCGAACCACGCCGGCCAGCCGTGCACCAGCCCGCGGATGAAGACCCAGAACAGGAACATCGACGCCACCGCGGCCGCCATCGGCACGGCCCGGAAGCCCAGCTTGTTCTCGCCCAGCACCGCGATGCTCAGCTCCAGTAAGTACACGAAGCCCAGCGGCGCCGCCTGGTTTCGCCCCAGGGGTTGAGCCAACTCGCCCCAACCCCGGGGCAGCACGGACTCGAGCAGCAGGATCTCGTCCCCGAAATAGCTGAGCCGCAGCGCGTAAGCGTGCACGCAGATCGCCGCCCCGGCCGCGGCCAGCAACAGCCCCACGAAGTCCCGCCACCGCGGATCGCGCCGCGGGGGGATCGACGAGTCACCGCCCGTCCGACGCTCCGCCAGTTCTTCCTGCATCACGAGCCACCCCAGACTTCACCCACGCACGCCGTTGATCAAGCATACCAAGGCGCGCGGCGTCTCCGGTATCTTGACCGCACGCCTTCACCCGGGGCCCGCGGACACGCCCGATGAACACGACCCCCATGCCGATCCCTCCGGACGTCCGGACCGACGCCGACCGGTCGGCCCGTCTGGACCACGCCCACGTCTGGCACCCCTTCACGCCGATGCGTCAGTGGTGCGAACAGCCCCCTTTGGTGATCGAACGCGGCGAGGGGCCGTTCCTCTTCGACACGGCCGGCAACCGCTACCTCGATGGGGTGTCGAGCCTGTGGTGCAACGTGCACGGCCACCGGGTTCCCGCGATCGACGACGCCGTCCGGCAACAGCTCGACCGCGTAGCGCACACCACGCTGCTGGGCCTAGCGTCGCCACCGAGCATCGAGCTCGCCGCCCGGCTGGTGCGACGCGTCGGGGCCGAGCTCGGGCCGGACGGTGACAACGACGGGGGCTTGCAGAAAGTCTTCTATTCCGACGCGGGGGCCACGGCGCTGGAGGTCGCGTTCAAGATGGCGGTCGGCTACTGGCACCACCGCGGCCGGCCGCGCAAGACGCGCTTCGTCGGGCTCGCCGGGGCGTACCACGGCGACACCGTCGGGGCGATGTCGGTCGGCTTCTCGGACCTGTTCCACCGCCCGTTTGCGCCGATGGCGTTCCCGGTCGACTGGTTCCCCGCGCCCGACGCGCTGCGGCCCCCGGAAGGGTTTGCCTCCGTGGGTCGTGCCTGCGATACGCCCAAAGTCGTCGAAGACCGCCCGATCTGGCCGAGCGAGGACACCGTGCGCAACGAAGCGCTGGCCGACCACTGCCTCGGCGTGTTGCGTCAACTCCTGGAGGATCAGGCCGACCGCACCGCAGCCGTCGTGATCGAGCCGGTGATGCAGGGCGCCGCCGGCATGGTGTGCCAGCCGCCGGGCTTCGTCCGCCGCGTCGCCGAGCTGGCCCGGCAGCACGGCGTGCTGCTGATCGCCGACGAGGTCGCCGTCGGCTTCGGCCGCACCGGCTCCCTGTTCGCCTGCGCCCACGACGGCGTCCGCCCCGACCTGCTCTGCCTCGCCAAGGGGCTGACCGGCGGGTACCTGCCCCTGGCCGTAACGATGGCGACCGACGAGGTCTACGACGCCTTCACCGGCACGCCCGACCAACGCCGCACCCTCTACCACGGCCACACCTACACCGGCAACCCGCTCGCCTGCGCCGCGGCCCTGGCCAGCCTCGAGCTCTTCGACCGGCCCGTGGGCGACAGCCCCGACCTGCTCACCCACGTCGGCCGCTCCGCCGAGCTGATCCGCGACGGCCTCGACCCGCTCCGCGGCCACCCGCGGGTCCGCGACGTCCGCCAACGCGGCGTCATGGTCGGCATCGAACTCGACCCCACCGGCGGCACGGGCGACCGGCCCGGCGCTTTCGACTTCGCCGCGCCCAACGGCCGGGCCGTCTGCGATCGGCTGCGCGGCGAGGGCGTCATCATCCGCCCGCTCGGCGACGTGGTCGTGCTCATGCCCATCCCCGCCACGCCGCACGACCTGATCGAAGAACTCACTCGTAAGGTCGTCGCCGCGATCACAAGCCGCGCCTGAGCGTGCATGCGAGAAGTTGGGCTTTACTCCCTCTCCCCCCGGGAGAGGGCCGGGGTGAGGGCGGTGTGACAAAAAACTGCCGACTATCTCGAACTCTTGCCCGCGGCCCGATCGCCCTCACCCCAACCCTCTCCCGGGGGGAGAGGGGGCCAGGCAACCACGTTTGTTTTCCGCATACGCCCCAAGTGAGCCGAAGGTCCGGATGGTTTTCAAGCCTCAACGTTTCGCCGGCTCGACCGCCCACGGGTCGGGCCCGACGTGCAGCCCCTCGCCGTACAAATAGTCCGGCGGGTATGGCGGCTCGACCCGCGGCCGGGGCGGCGGGGCGTAGAGCGTCCGGTTGCCCCGCTGCCACCGGTCGACCGACGACCGCAGCCGCTCCTTGACCGTGATGTCGACCAGCCCGAATTTCGCCGCCCGCGGGTCGAAGAGCACGAAGCCCGACGCCTTGACGTAGCCGTGGCCGACCTCGTCGTTGACCAGCACGCGGGCGGCGTCGAGGCGGAACGGCTCGGCGTATTCGAACTGCGGGCGGATCACCTCGCGGCCGGTGCGGTCGATGTAGCCGTAGAGCCCGTCGCGGCGGACCATCGCCAGCGTGTCGTCGAAGTCGTCGGCCGACTCGTACGTCGGCGGGACGACCCAGTCGAACCGCCGGTTGACGTAACCCCACCGCCCGCCCTGCCGCGCCGCGGCGACGCCGTTGGTGAAGTCGCGCAGGTCCTCGAAACGCGGCGGGCAGGCGACGCCGAACCGCCGGTCCAGGAAGCCCCAGCCGTCGTCGGTGCGGAACCGCGCGAGGTTCTGGTGGAAGTCGCCGAGCGCCGTGATCCGCCGCGTACGGTCGGTAAAGACCGTCCGGCCCCGGCGGTCGATGAAGCCCCACACCCCCGCGGTGCCGGGTGCGGCTTGCTCGGACGCTTCGCGGTGGTCTTCGGCGGTCGTCGCCGAGCCCGCGGGGGCGTCGGGTTCGCCGGTAACGTCCGCGGGGTCGGGCAGGTCGGTGATCCGCTCGGCGTCCACCGCCGGTTCCGCCGGGATCGTCTCGGATGTAGACGTCGTGGGTTCGCCGTAACGCACGGCGGCGACGCCCTGATGATACGAACGGGCGGCCGTGTACCGCGGCGGGACCGTCCAGTCGAAGCGGGTGTTGAGGTAGCCGATGCGGTCCCCGACGCGGGCCGCGGCGGCATGTTCCTTGAACCGCAGCGCCCCGTCGAGCCGAGCCGGCAGGCGTTCGTCGCCGGCCTTGTCGAGGTAGCCGAACCGGCCGCCGCGGCCGAACACGGCGTAGCCGTCTTGGAACCGATCGGCGTACTCGTAGCTCGGCGGGAACCGCCAGTCGCCGTTGCCCAGGATGAAGCCCGTCCGCCCGTCCCGCGTCGCCCGGGCCAGTCCCTCGACGCCGAAGTCCGTCCAGTCGAACACCGGCAGCGCGATCACCCGGCCGCTCTGGTTCATCAGGCCCCAGTACCCCGACAACTCCACGGGCAGCAGCTCGTCGTCGAACGCGGGGTCGGCGTACTTGATCGTCTCGGGCTGGTTCACCTCGCCGAAGGTCGGGAAGTCCTGCCCCGGCAGCCCCGCCGCCGCCGATACGGACCCGCCCGCGGCCAGCGCGGCCCCACAGACGCCAAGGGTCAGGCGTCGGCGTCGCGGCATTGGGGCGGGCGTCGGCACGGCGGGCTCCGGTCGGCGGGCGGTAGGGTCCGGATAAAGCATACGCGGACGCGCCGGAGCGCCCGCCGCTTCGCGGGCGGACGGCCGGGCCGGACCGCCTGGTAAAGCCTGGTCGTGGAAAACCCGAAGTTTGGTAGGAAGGTCTGTTTCCACGATGGCCGGCCGGGGCGAGAGATTCACGTCGGATGCAAGTAAAGGACCCGCGACCCATTGAGCCCGAACGACCGTTGGCGGCGGCGTTGCGCGCGACGGCCGCGTCCGGGTCGTCGTCGTTTGCCGAGGCGGCCGGCGCGGTGATGGCCGTCGCCGCCGCGGACCTCGGTGCCGGGCGGGCGTGGCTGGTGGAAACTTCCGGCGACCACGGCCGTGTCCTCGCGGCGGTCGGTCCGGACGGCCGCGTCACCACCGAGCCCCAGACAGGCGACGCGGCGACGGACCCCGGTAACGCCTGGCTGAAGATGCTGATCGACGGCGGGTCGGTCGACGACGCCCGCCGGCTCGCGCGGCCGTTCAGCCTCGCGGGGCGGACGGTCGGGCTGCTGGCCTTCGCCTGGGACAACGACCGCGGCCACGAACCCACCGCGGCAACCACGGCCGAGGCCTGCGCCGCCTGGCTCGGGGCCGAGTGGGCCCGGCGGGTCGAGACCCGACACGCCGCCGAGCAGGCCGAGCAGCGGCACCGCGCCCTGGTCAAGGGTATCCGCGACGGGCTGTTCGACTGGGACCTGCGCACCAACGACGTGAGCTACTCCGACCGCTGCGCCGAGATGCTGGGGCACCCGACCGACGAACCGCCGAGCCGGCCCGACGACTGGTTCAACCGCGTGGACTCCCGCGACCTCGCGCAGCTCGAAGCCGACCTGGCCATGTGCCTCGCCGGCCAAACCAACACGCTACGCAACCAGCACCGCACCGAGGCCGACGACGGCGCGACCCGCTGGGTGCTCTGCCGCGCCGAGGTCGTGCTCGACGACGACGGCGAGCCGGCCCGCCTCGTCGGCTCGCTCAGCGACACGACCGAGTTCAAGCTCGCCGAGGAGGAACTCCGCCACGCCGCCGAGCACGACAAGCTCACCGGCCTGCCCAACCGCGCGACGCTGCACGCCCGCCTCGAAAAGGCCATCCGCCGCCACAAGCTCAGCGGCGGCCGGCGACGCTTCGCCCTGCTTTTCCTGGACTTCGACCGCTTCAAGGTCATCAACGACAGCCTCGGGCACGACGCCGGCGACCAGCTCCTGGTCCAGATCGCCGAACGCCTGCGGGCCCAAACCCGCGCCAGCGACACCGCCGCCCGCCTCGGCGGCGACGAGTTCGTCCTGCTGATCGAAGAACTCGACCGCCTCGACACCGCCCTCCGTATCGCCGACCGCCTGCTCGCAACCTTCGCCCGACCGTTCGACCTCGACGGCCAGGAGGTGACGTCGACCGCCAGCATCGGCGTCGTCGACGGCGGCAACGGGTACGACTCGGCCGACGCCGCGATCCGCGACGCCGACGCCGCGATGTACCACGCCAAGTCCCGCGGTAAGGCCCGCTTCGCCGTCTTCGACGACGACATGCACCGGCAGTCCCGACTCCGTCTCGACCTCGAACGCGACCTGCGTCAGGCCCTGGAGACCGATCAGCTTCACGTCGCCTTCCAGCCCGTCGTCGAGGTTCAGGACGGCCGCCCCGTCGGATTCGAGGCCCTCGTCCGCTGGCGGCACCCGGTCCACGGCGACGTCCGCCCCGACCGCTTCATCCACATCGCCGAGGAGTCCGGGCTCATCGTCCCGCTCGGACGGTTTGTGCTCGGGGCGTCCTGTGCTTTCCTCCGCCGCCTCGACGCCGAGGTCCCCGGGTCGGGTCTCACCGTCAACGTCAACCTCTCCCGTCGCCAGCTCGTCCAGCCCGACCTGATCGAGACCGTCCGGCGGGTCGTCGGCGACGCCGGGATCGACCCGTCACGCGTCACCTTCGAGATCACCGAGTCGGTCATCATGGACGCCCGCGTCTCGGTCACCGACGTGCTGCACCGGCTCCGCGACCTGGGCCACCCGCTGGCCATGGACGACTTCGGCACCGGCCACTCCTCGCTGTCCTGCCTCCACGAGTTCCCGATCGATGTCTTGAAGATCGACCGCTCGTTCGTGCAGAGCCTCGACCGCCACCTCGAGTTCGCCGCGGTGATCCAGGCGATCGTAACGCTCGCGCACACGCTGCGGATGTCCGTCGTGGCCGAGGGCATCGAGACCGTCGAGCAGCTCGCCGTGCTCCAGGCGCTCGACTGCGACCGGCTGCAGGGCTATCTGTTCGCCCGCCCGCTGCCCGCCGATGAAGCGGCCGCTTTCATCCGCCACCCGGCCCCGCTGCGGTGTTCCGCCTGACCCGCTTGGCCCCGCCGCGGATCGCGGGCAAGATGGGTCCGTGAACGAACCCGCCCCCGACGGCCGAGAAGACGTCGCGCCCGGCGTCCGCGTGGACCCGGCGGCGCTGCGGTTCACATTCGCCCGCGCCGCGGGACCGGGCGGGCAGAACGTGAACAAGCTCAACACCGCGGCAACGCTGACCGTCGAACTCGACGACCTGGCCGAAGCGCTACCGGCGTGGGCGCTGCGGCGGCTGCGCGGCCTGGCCGGGCAACGGCTGGCCCGCGACCCGGACCGCCTGATCATCCGCTCGTCACGGTCCCGCAGCCAACTCGTCAACCGGCGCGACTGCCTGCTCAAGCTCCGCCAGCTTGTGGTTGCTGCCGTGGATCGGCCCCGCGTGCGCCGACCCACCCGCCCGTCGGCGGCCGCGAAACGCCGCCGGCTCGAAGACAAGAAACACCGCGCCCGTACCAAAGACCGCCGCCGACCGCCCCCGTCAGACTGAAGGCCCGGTCGAGCCGAAACGTGCCGCCCGTGGCGGGTCGTTCTCCACCGCGAGACCGAATCCCCCTTGATAATTTTGTTGAGCCACAAACCTCAGTTTTGTAAATAGCGTAATCCGTTATTTCCGCTATACTCTTCGGTTCGTTTCATCCGGGGCCCCGCTAACCCCACACGGAGTCTGTCTTGCCCAACCTCAACTCTGTCCTCGGTGAAGAAATCCGTCGGCTCGCCCGCAAGGAAATCAAGGTCCAGATCGAGCCGCTGCAGAAGGCCAACAGCCGTTACCGCGCGGAGATCGCCGAGCTCAAGCGTCGCATCGCCGAGAACGAACGCGGCCTCGGACGCGTAGGGAAGCAGGTCGCCAAATCGGCCGGCCAGTCCGTATCCGGCGCGTCCGCCGAGTCGGCTAAGCTGCCCCGTTTCAGCGCAGCCTGGGTCAAGAAACACCGGGAGAAACTCGGGCTCAGTGCCGCGGACTACGGCAAGCTCGCCGGAGTGTCCGGGCTGACCATCTACAACTGGGAGAAGGGTGAATCCAACCCCCGCGAGAAACAGCTCCTGGCCTGGGGCGAAGTGCGGACCCTGGGCAAGCGGGAGGCCCGCAAACGTCTTGAAGCGATGGAAGAAGCCGACGAGGAATAGCAAGCCTTTCCGGCGGCCGTCCGTTCTCCGGTCCGTTTACCTAAAAGTCAAAACCGGAAAACGCGGTTGCATTACCCGGGGGGCGAGTCCGCCCCGGGGTTTTTTATTGGCACCATGCCGACATGGATTCGACGTTTCGGGCATGTGTCGCAACGGTCCAACAGGGGCGGCCGGGCTGCGTGAGCGGCCGGGTTTCACGCTGATCGAGGTCTTGATCGTGGTGGTGATCCTCGGGGTACTCGCGTCGATCGTGATCCCGCAATTCGCCGACGCCACGGCGCAGTCGAGCAAGTCGGTGTTTGCCGCGAATCTCCGACACTTCGTCGAGGCGGCGCAGCTGCACCAGTTCGACACCGGCGAGTACCCGGCCGACGGCAACTCGGGTCAGGTGCCCGCGGGGTTCGAGTCCTACATCGATACGGCCAAGTGGCAGACGGCCACGCCGATCGGCGGCGTCTGGGACGCCGAGAATGAAGATGAGGGCGGGTTCGCCTCGGCGATCGGCGTGGTGTTCAACGGCACCGGCCAGACACGCGACGACCTCTATATGCGTGACATTGACGCGCTGCTCGACGACGGTGACCTGAGCACGGGCGTGTTCCGCAAGATCGCGGAAGACCGTTACTACTTCATCGTCCGCCCGTAGTGTCGTCGGGTTTGTCGGTCTCGAAGACCAACACGGTTCTGCGGTCGGATCGCAGCTTCAGGCGTTGGCCCCGTAGCCGGTAGCCGTCGGTCCGAGACAGCGCGTCGAGGTATCGTATTTCCTGAGTCGCGAGGTCAGCGGAGGCGGCGGCCATCCGCGTGACGCCCGCGCTGCCGAAGGTCAGCGAGCCGTCGCCGGCGGCGTCTGCGCGGTAGGGCGCAAACCAACGGTTGACCCCGGTCGAGCCGACGGCCCGCCCGTCGCCCGAGAGCTCGAGGGTCGGGGCCGGCGGGACCAGCGGCCCCGCGCCGGGCATCGCTGCGAGCCGCCAGGTTCGGTTCTCGGCGTCACGCCACACGCCCGGTGGTCCGCCGCCACAGCCCGCGAGGGCCAACCCCACGCCCACACAACCCGCGACGCGTAACCAGCCAACGGTCGGACGCTTCACGGCGAGGGCTCTTCCGCGGGGGGTGCGACGGGCACGATTACGTCGCCGCTGCCGTCGCGGTCCGCGGCGAGGCCGATCGCCACGGCCATGCGTTTGAGCACCAGCCGGGCGGTCGATTCGCTGCCGAACCAGCCGACGTCGATGCGGAATTCGGTCAGGGCGACGCTCTTGCGATCGACGGTGACGATAATTTTTTCCTTATCCTGATCGAGGGCGGTGATGGTCCAGTGGCCGGCCGCGGCGTCGCCGTCGGAGCGGATGATGACGAGCCCCAGGTCGCCCACGGCGGCCTCCCCGGCCGCGACGACCAGGTCAAACGACCCCATCCAGGACGCATCGAGCTTGCCCTGCTTGACCACTGCCGAGCCCGTCGACGCCGCCGAGGCGGCCGCGCCGAGCACGGCCAACTCGACGCCGCAGCCGGCCGGGCCCAGCGCGAGGCCCGCGATCAAACAACTTCCGGCGATCCTTCGCCCACGGCGTATCGTCATCGTGACTTCTCTGGGTTTCAGGGCTTGGCGATCAGGTCCGGGAACGTCTCGCGGAGCTTCTCGACCTTTGGCAAGGCGTTGAATACCACATACGGCTGGCCGGGGTTGATCTCGACGTAGTCCTGGTGGTACGCCTCGGCGGGGTGGAACTTCGTCAGCGGCTCGATGGTCGTGACGATTTCACGGCCGAAGACTTCGGCCTCGCCGAGCTGGGCGAGGTACGCCTCGACCACGTCACGCTGCGTATCGTCGGCGACAAACACGGCCGAGCGGTAGTGCTCGCCCACGTCGGGGCCCTGGCGGTTGAGCTGGGTCGGGTCGTGGGCGACGGCGAAGAAGACCTGGAGCAGTTGGCCGTAGCTGATCTGTGACGGGTCGTAGGTGATGGCGATGGCCTCGGCGTGGTCGGTGCGGCCGGCGCTGACCGCTGAGTAGTTGGCGTTGGCGGCGTCGCCGCCGGCGTATCCCGAGACGACCGAGCTCACGCCCCGCAGCGGCTCGAACACCGCTTCGGTGCACCAGAAACAGCCGCCGGCGAAGACGGCCACGGCCTCGGTCGGGGTCTCGCCCTCGGCGTAGGTCAGGTCGTGAGCGGGTAGCGGCACGTCGGTGGCGGCGTGCGACGAGCGGTTGCAGGCGAAGCCGGCGAAAGCGGCGAGCCACATAATGATTACTCCGGGCTGGGGGATTCGGCGGGGGGTGGAGGGCATCGGGTTACGACCTTTCGATAAATCGTAGGGGTGCGGCGCGACGCGGAACAACCGCCAGCGGTCGCCGGCTATTCCCCGTTCGATGTCCGGGTGCGGACGGGTTCAACCGGTGGTGAGTTTTGGGTAAGAAACGGACACGGCGCGGCCGGCAAAGCCGGGTCATTCGGCTGCGCCGAGCGGCGATCGGCCGGTACAATCGGGGCATGAACCCAAGACGGCCTTATTCCAATCGGCCCGGGGGGAGACGTTTCGGCGGCGGCGGTGGCGGCGGCGGCCGGCCCCGGCGCGGCGGCCCCGACCGCGGCCTGCCCATGCTGCTCGGCGAGCCCTCGCCCTCGTTGGCGAAGATCAACGGGATGAACATGGAGAAGCTGGCGGCGAAGATCGCGTCGCTGCGTGAGGAGCAGGTCCGGATGAAGGCGAAGCTCGAGCGGCTGCTGGCCCGGGACCCGGCCGCGCCGGCGGACAAGATCGAGCAGGCACAGGCGACGCTGGCGCGGCTCAAGGCCCTGGAAGAGGCCGCGACCCGGCGGCTGGCGGGCAAGGCCGAACGCAAAGCCCAGCGCGAGCAGCGCGGGCGGTGAGCGGGACGCTGGCCACGGCCGCCGGCGAGACGACCGCCGCCGCGCCGCTGGCGACGGTGATCCTGGTTGCGGTGCTTGCCGTGGTCGCCAGCGTGGTGATGCACGGGTTGTGCATGCGGGTCATCTACGAGCGGTACGCGCACACCGGCGGCCGGCCCTGGCTGAAGCTTTCGGTGATCGTGCTGGTGCTGTTGTTGGCCCACCTCGTGCAGATCGCGCTGTTCGCCGTGGCCTACTTGTGGCTGGACCGCGGCGCGGGCGGCCTGGTGGGCGACTACGGCGGCGGCTTCGGCGACGCGGTGTACTTCTCCGCCGCGGTCTATACGACCGTCGGCTTCGGCGACATCACGCCGGTGGGCCACCTGCGGCTGCTCGTCGGCATCGAGGCGCTCACCGGGCTGATGCTC